>JAZUED010000026.1:0-3508 GCA_045640005.1 Candidatus Fimousia sp. | reverse complement strand
AACTCTGAAGTGATTATTCTTGCTGTAAAACCAATTTATTATCACAAATGTATCAAACAGATCCGTAAACATATTGATGATGAACAGATTGTGATCTCAATTGCTCCAGGTTTTGATCTTGAAAAATTAAGCTACTGGTTTGGCGAAGACAGAAAGATTATCCGTACTATGCCAAATACACCAGCTATGGTAAGTGAAGGTATGACTTCCGTATGTCCAAATGAGAATGTTGAACCGGAAGAAGTAGAACGAATTGTAGAATTATTAAGTGGTTTTGGAAAAGCAGAATACGTTCCTGAACATATCATGGAAGCAGTTGTTGCAGTAAGCGGAAGCTCCCCAGCTTATGTTTATATGTTTATCGAAGCAATGGCAGATGCAGCTGTAGCAGAAGGCATGGGAAGAGAACAGGCTTATCGTTTTGCAGCACAGGCAGTTCTTGGAAGTGCCAAGATGGTATTAGAAACAGGCATGCACCCAGGTGTATTAAAAGATCAGGTATGCTCTCCAGGCGGAACAACTATTGTTGCAGTACGTGAACTTGAAAAACGCGGTTTCCGTTCTGCTGTTATGGAAGCAATGGCAGCATGTGCGAAAAAGTGCAGAAAAAAATAAATCCCGCTTGCATATCTAATATGCCTATGCTATAATCGGCTTTGTGTGAACCGTATACTAAGAGTCTGGAAACTCCAACCGATGCTTGGTTTACGGCGATTAATAAACAATATGTTTTAAATTACAGGAGGAAAACAACATGATTACAAAAGAAATGAAAGCAGAAATTATCGCTAAATTTGGTAAATCCGCAGGAGATACAGGTTCTCCAGAAGTACAGATTGCTTTATTAACAGCTAGAATCAACGATTTACAGGATCACTTCCGTTCCCATCCAAAAGATCACCACTCCAGAAGAGGTCTTTTAAAGATGGTTGGTCAGAGAAGAGGTTTATTAGCATACCTTAAAGAATGTGATATCGAAAGATACCGTGCTCTTATCAAAGAATTAGGTTTACGTAAGTAATTTCAGTTCTAATAATCATGCAGCCAGAGGAGAATTCCTCTGGCTGTTTTTACATACTGAGATTTTTCGCATAACGCCCAGGCGCAAAGTGTGCGAATTGTGTTTATATTTCATGGAGTTTTGATTATGAAAAAGAATTACATCGAAAATGCGAAAGGGCATTTTAATACAATTACAAGACATAAAATCGCAGTTATGAAGATGTGTTTTGCCTGTGGATTATACCGCCAGGGACTTCTTCATGATATGAGTAAATATACACCGTCTGAATTTATTCCGGGCGTACTTTATTATGCAGGTGGAACATCTAGTCCGAATGGAATCGAACGAGCAAAATTTGGTTATTCTTCTGCATGGCTTCATCATAAAGGAAGAAATAAACACCATTTTGAATACTGGTTAGATTATCAGGAACACGAAACAAAGCATCTTGTCGGCAATATTATTCCAAAGAATTATATGATTGAGATGTTCTGTGACCGTGTCTGTGCCGGTAAAATCTATAATGGTGAAAGCTTTAAACGAGAGAATGTATTAGAGTATTATATGAGCGGCTGTGCAAGATTTATTCTGCATAAAAACTCTGCAAAATACTTAGAGCACCTTATGAAGATGTATATCGAAAAGGGCGAAGAGGCTACGATTGCATATATCAGAAGAGATCTTAAGAAAGATGTCAGCGGCTATGATCGTATGAGACAATCTACGTTCAAAGAATAGGTGCTTGCATATTCGAGGCACATTTAGTATAATAATTTCATAGCTTCCGGGTGTTGTTCTCCTGTATATTTTGAACCTACAATTACGTGAAACGGGATTCCTATATTTCTGTTGGATTGTCGAGCCTCCGTTTGCAGTGGATGGCAGGAATGCAGATGCGGTTACCCACCTGGCTTTGTGCTAGGCGTCAAAATTGCAGGCTCATCAGGAAGTTCATAAGAATTAGATGGTCAGATTCAATAGAGAATCTGGCTTTTTCTTTAACATTTATTAATTACTGAATTTTATGGAAAAAGTCAGAATAATTTATAAACCTTTCTAAATTAGAGGAGTTTAAACGAGAGAATGTTAAAATTTGCAGGGAAGCTTATGAAAGCTGGGCTTTTGATGACCGGGCTTGTTGGGCTGATTTCAAAATACGAGAATGAACAGATACAAATCGAAGAATACGAAATCACCTCAAAGAAGGTTCCGAAAGTATTTGATGGATATCGCATTGCATTCTTATCTGATCTTCACAATCATGAGTTTGGAAAAGACAATGAAAGGCTGATTGAAAAAATCAACAACGAACGTCCAGATCTGGTTCTGGTTGGTGGAGATATGGTCGTTGGAAAAGCAGGAGAAAGCACGGAAATTGCCACTCATTTACTTGGAAAACTGGCAGAAACATTTCCTGTGATTGCGGCAAATGGAAATCATGAATACAGAATGCAGCTCTATCCTGAAACCTTTGGCACACAATACGATGATTATGTGGTACAATTAAAAGACATGGGTATCACATATCTTACGAATGAATCTGTGGAAATTGTAAAAGAGGATTCTCATATTCGTGTTGTGGGGCTTAGCATTGAAAAGCAATATTACAAAAGGGGCAAGAAGATCCTGATGGGATCCCATTATTTAGAAAGTGAGCTTGGGACTCTTCCTAAAGAGTTTTCTATTCTTCTGGCCCATAATCCATATTATACGAAAGCCTACCTAGGCTGGGGCGCAGATCTTATTCTATCCGGCCATAATCATGGCGGACTAATCCGTATTCCATTTTTAGGTGGTCTGGTGGCTCCGAATATCAGTTTATTTACCAGATATGACGCAGGCCTTTATGAAGAAGAAAAAAGCAAAGTGATCATAAGCAGGGGGCTTGGAACCCACACCTTTAAAATCCGTGTGAATAATCGACCGGAATTATCGATGATTACGTTGAAACGAGGAAAGACATATGGCGCTTGAATTCAAATTAGAGACCTATGAAGGTCCATTGGATGTGCTTTTACAGTTAATTGAGAAGAATAAAATCGACATCTATGATATTCCGATTGCTTTGATTACAGAGCAGTATCTGGAATATTTAGAGATGATGAGAGAAGCGAACTTAACCATCATGAGTGAGTTTCTCGTTATGGCAACCACTCTTCTTCGCATCAAATCGCAGATGCTTCTTCCCAAAGTGGTCAATGAAGATGGAGAAGAAGAAGACCCTAGAGATGAACTTGTACAGAGATTGATCGAATACAAGATTTATAAATATGCTTCCGAAGAATTAAAAGATTTAAAAGTGGAAGCAGGGAAAGCTCTTTATAAAGAAAAAGAACTTCCTGAAGAGGTAGAAAAGTTTTCCTACCCGGTTGATCCGGTGAAGGTAATTGAAAATCAGGGAGTTACCTTAGATCGATTAAAGGAAGTATTTGAATTTGTCATGCAGCGACGCGTGGATAAGATTGACCCAGTTCGCAGCAAATTTGGCGAGATTCATCAGGATGA
>JAZUED010000025.1:0-2322 GCA_045640005.1 Candidatus Fimousia sp. | reverse complement strand
ATCATATTCTTCTTGTAATGCTTTACTGCGTCTGCGTCCCAATGGTATTTCCATGTCATCACGCATCACCACCCTTGCAGCCGTCAGTTCTGTAATATATTTCATGTTAATAATATAGCTACGATGGCAGCGAACAAAGTTAGGTAACATTTCCTTCTCTAACTCTGATATTTTCCCTGGAACATGATACTGGTTTGCAACTAAATAAACGTCCATATAATGGTCTTTACTTTCAATATACATAATATCGTCCCAAAAAAGAGAGAGTAGTCGTCCATTTTCTTTCACAAGCAATCTATGTTCGTGTCGAATATCCATCTCCTGATGTATTTTTTCCAAACACATAACTAGTTTCTTCATATCAATGGGCTTAATCAAAAAACCTGCAATATTTGTTTTCTTTAAGTACACCTGTTCCACAAATCGATCCACATAGGAGGTAACATATACAATCTTCGATGCAATATTCTGGTCCCATAGCTGGGCTGACAAGTCAATCCCATCCAATGGGCGTTTCCAGTCCATGTCCAAAAAAATAACATCATAAGTTTCCTGTTCTAAAAAGCCCATCAATCGATCGAACTCTGAATAGTTGTCAATACTGGTTATAAAAGGTATCTGTTTCACCTGTTCTTCAAAACTATATACAAACGAACGATCATCATCACAGATTGCTACTTTCATTTTTTATCTCCATACTCGTAATTGCAGTAAACATCATGTCTTCATATGTGGTCTGGTAAGTTCCATTGTACTGGCCAACAATCTCTCTAATAATCACGCTTCCCAGTCCGTGTCCCTGCCGCAGTTCTCCCGGTTTTTCAGAATAGTTTTGAATTTTCATTACCAGCAAACCACCTTCCGTAATGGCTGCGATCGATATTTTTCGGTACGGATCATCTAGTTCATCTACCGCACGAATCGCATTATCCAAAAGATTGCTGAAAATACTGCACAGATGTACATCTTTAATCTGAATATTGTCTATAATCCGGATATTGCTCTCCAATTGGATTCCCTTCTTCTGACATTCTGCAAACTTTTCATTTAGTATCGCATTCACAATCGGAAGGGAACAATATTCATACTCTTTTGTCTTTGAGATACTCGACATTAATTGATTCAGCATCTCATCCGCATTTTGTGTTTTACCTGACGCAATCAAATGCTGAACCGCCAGGATCTGATTCCTCATATCGTGTCTTATCTTTGCAATGTCTTCTCTTTTGCTCTCTACCTCTCGATAATGCACCTGTTCGAGTTGCATCATATATCTAAGTTCTCTTAGTTCCTGCTCCGCTTCAGCACGCTTGCTTCGAAAATACAGCTCTTGAACCCAGTATATATCTAAAATAAAGCCCAATATCTCACCCACAAAAAAGCATACCGTATATTTTGTCCCCTGGCCCTGAAGGCTTAAATTCGCACCGATGGCAAAGAAAACCTGGCTAATCGGTAATAACAGTGTCGGTATATATCCTTTGATCAAGATACGGGAATTCAACATATTCCACAAGAAAATCAGGGCAATATAACAAAGCACCATGATCGCTTCTGCGATAGCAAGCATAATCGCCGAATCCAGACTAACTCCAGTCGCAACGTCAAAAAAAGCTGGAACTGCCACATATGCAATAAGCATAATAAATGCATCTGCTAAAATCGTCACAACAATGGTCAATAAAGCCGCCGTGATTCTCTTCCATATCGGATCTTTATACATCACAAGAGCAAATACGAGATAAAAGCCAATGCCCAGAAATGGAACGATTGGCTTCCAGCTTTCATAATTCACTTGTATATACTTCCCCAGCGGCACACTCAATGAAACCATCAGAATTCCGATGACACACTTCAACTGGCTATACTTGCGGTCCAGCAGCAAATGAAGCGTAATTCCTGTTGTTATGCCCTGAATAATGGTTATCGTGTAATAAAAAAAATATATGGTCATAACTATTATTTCAAATAAACCTCCTTATACCACTCAGCAAATCTGCGCAAACCGGTTCTTAAGTCATATCCGGACGGCCCGCAGGACCGTAGAAGGAATATTGTATAACTTGGCATATGCATGCGCCATCAATTCATTGCTCTTCTTGGTCGCCGCATAAAGAGACACCGGATTATCCACCTTATCATCGGTCGAATAAGGCACCTTTTTGTTCGAGACATATACCGAAGAGCTGGATGCATATATCAAATGCTCTACCGAATTATGACGGCACGCTTCCAGAATGTTATAGAATCCAATAAGGTTTGACTGAATATATGCATCAGGATTTGTAATGCTATATCTAACACCTGCCTGAGCTGCCAAGT
>JAZUED010000024.1:0-4908 GCA_045640005.1 Candidatus Fimousia sp. | reverse complement strand
TCAAGGTTCATACCCATGAATGTATCACCGATTTCCATTACTGCGAAGAATACAGCCATGTTCGCCTGAGCACCGGAGTGTGGCTGTACGTTAACATATTCAGCACCAAATAATTCCTTAGCACGGTCTCTTGCTAAATCTTCTACTACGTCTACGTGTTCACATCCACCGTAGTAACGTTTGCCAGGGTAACCTTCTGCATATTTGTTTGTTAAGTGGCTTCCCATAGCCTGCATAACTGCTTCAGATACTAAGTTTTCAGAAGCGATTAATTCAAGATTGTCTCTCTGTCTTCCAAGTTCAGCTTCCATTGCTGCAGCTAACTCAGGGTCGAAAGCTTTTACTTTGTTTAATTCAATCATCTTATATCTCCTTTATTTCTAAGTTTGAATGATCAAAATATAATTTATATTAGTCAATGTCTACGAATTTGTTGCGGATTGCTTCTACTGCACGGTCAACCTGATCACGTTTTACAGAAGTAGTCACCTTAATTTCAGAAGTGTAGATCATCTCGATGTTGATTCCAACACCGTAAAGAGCCTCAAACATCATGGAAGCTGCTCCAGGATTAGACATCATACCTGCACCCTTGATGGATACGATTCCGATGTTTTTGTCTACGTTTACTTTTTCAAATTCGCCATGAGCAAATGTTTCAATCACAATATCCACAATGCTGTCTGCGTCTTCTTCATTCACCACAAAGGAAATATCCTTTAAACTTTCACGTCCGATAGACTGTAAAATCAGTTCTACGTTATATCCTTTGTCTGCTATGGCACCAAATAATTTTGCAGCAGTGCCAGGTTCATCTTTTAAGCCAAGCACACTGATCTGAACTACCTTCACATTAGAAGAAACGCCATTAACTAACATTTTTTCCATAATTATTCTTCCTCTTTGTTTTCTTTGATCGCAATTGCGAGTTCATCAAGCTGTACATCATCTACTGGAGATGGAGCTTCTGTCATAAGACAGGAAGCGTCTTTTACTTTAGGGAATGCGATTACGTCACGGATGCTGTCTTCACCTGTGATCCACATAACAAGACGGTCAAGACCGTAAGCAAGTCCTGCGTGAGGTGGAACACCATAACGGAATGCATCTAATAAGAATCCAAAACGTTCGTGTGCCTGTTCTTTTGTAAATCCAAGGCATTCGAACATCTTTTCCTGAATATCATTCTGGAAGATTCGAACAGAACCACCGCCTAATTCTGTACCATTGAGTACGATATCGTATGCTTTTGCACGTACACGACCTGGATCTGTATCAATATACTGTAAATCTTCTTCCATAGGCATTGTAAAAGGATGATGCATAGCCTGGTAACGGTTCATGTCTTCATTCCATTCAAGTAATGGGAATTCTGTTACCCATAAGAACTTAAATTCGCCTTCTGGAATCATGTCATATTTTTTCGCGATTTCGCATCTTAAGTTGCCAAGAACATCCCAGACAACTTTATTCTGGTCAGCAGCGAATAATAATAAGTCGCCAGCTTTACCATCCATAGCTTTGATTAATGCATCCATTTCTTCTTCTGTCATGAATTTGGAGAAAGAAGATTTTACGGAGCCATCGCTCTTAAGCTGGATGTATGCAAGACCTTTTGCACCAAAATCTTTTGCAAATTTAACAAGTGCATCGATTTTCTTACGTCCAAGGTCGCCCTGTCCTGTTGCATTGATACCACGTACGGATCCGCCTGCTTCTAAAGCACCCTTAAATACTACGAATTCGCAGTCCTTTACTACTTCAGATACATCAACTAATTCCATACCAAAACGCATATCTGGTTTATCAGAACCAAAACGATCCATAGCATCCTGCCATGTCATACGCTGAATTGGTAAAGCTACATCAACGCCAACTGTTTCTTTGAACATCTTAGCGAGTAATCTTTCGTTTACATCGATTACATCATCAACATCAACAAAGGATAATTCCATATCGATCTGAGTGAACTCAGGCTGTCTGTCAGCACGTAAGTCTTCATCACGGAAGCACTTAACAATCTGGAAATAACGATCGTATCCGGAGCACATTAAGAGCTGTTTGAAGATCTGTGGAGACTGTGGTAATGCATAGAAAGAACCTGGATGAACACGGCTAGGTACAAGGTAGTCTCTAGCGCCTTCTGGTGTGGATTTTGTAAGCATTGGTGTTTCAATTTCTAAAAATCCTTCTTCACTTAAGAAGTTACGAGTAATCATAGCTACTTTACTTCTTGTGATTAAGTTCTTCTGAATATGTGGTCTTCTAAGATCTAAATAACGATATTTTAAACGAACGTCATCTTTTACGTTTACGTTATCATCAATTGGAATAGGTGGTGTGTCCGCTTCAGATAAGATACGAAGCTGCTCTGCTTTAATTTCAATATCGCCTGTTACTAAGTTTTCATTCACGGCACCGCTTCTCTTTTCTACAGTACCTACAACAGCGATTACGAATTCATTTCTTAATTTGCCAGCCTTTTCAAATCCTTCTGTACCGATTGTATCTTCATCAAAGATGATTTGTAAAAGACCACTACGGTCACGTAAGTCTACGAAAATAAGACTGCCAAGGTTACGTCTTTTCTGAACCCATCCCATTACTGTAACCTGTTCACCAATATTCTTATTGGATACTTCAGTACATCTATGAGATCTCTTAAGTCCAGTCATGGATTCTGCCATTATAATTTCCTCCTGAATTTATATTAATATCTAATGAGAGATATCGCTTTTTTTACCCATACTATTATATAGGAATTCCCCATAAAAGTATAGTAGGAATTTATGTACATTTCTATGATTATATACTATAATAGATAAGTAATTTTGATTATTATTATTTTAAATTATTATACAGGAGGAATATCATGGCAAATTATAAAGAAATCAATCCAGTAGAATTACAGGGCAATCCATTTCAATTAATCGGAAAAGACTGGATGTTAGTTACCGCTAAGAATGGTGATGCAATCAACACAATGACTGCTTCCTGGGGCGGTATGGGTGTTATGTGGAATAAGAACGTAGCAGTGACTGTTCTTCGTCCACAGAGATGCACAAAGAAATTCATTGACAATACAGATTCTTTCTCTTTAACTTTCTATCCAGAAGACTTCAGAGAAGATATGACTTATGTTGGAAGACATTCCGGTAATGATGATCCAGATAAAATTGAAAAAACAAACTTAAAAACAGCTGAAATCGACGGCGTACCATATTTTGAAGGTGCAAAACTCATCTTAGTATGCAAAAAGTTATTCGTTCAGCAGATGGACCCAGAAGGATTTGTTGATACAGCATTAGATGCTGTGAACTATCCAAACAAAGACTACCACTTCATGTATGTAGCTGAAATCGAAAAAGCTTATATCGCTGAATAATTGACCACGCAAAAAAGTCGCATTTGACGAAGCATTTTCTTACGCATAAAAAAACGGGCTGACAGTTATAAATAAATCTGTCAGCCCTTATTTTTACACTAAATCCTATTTTGTGATAATAGATTCTTCATCCATTTCTTCTAAAACTTCAACCATTGTATCGATTGCAACATCAAGATCTAATGTTTCCTGGTTACCAGTGATCATGTTCTTGATGGTTACTTTATCTGCTGCAATTTCATCTTCTCCTAAGAACATAGCAAATGGAATAGATAATTTGTTCGCATAAGTAATTTTTGCTTTGAATTTTTTCTTTTCCATGTAAATCTGTGTACGGATACCACATTCACGAAGTGTTGCGGAGATAGAAACCGCTGCACTCATATCATCTGTCATAGGGATGATCAATACGTCTGCTGGAGAGTTAAGCTTTGTATTTAAATATTTGTATTCGTTTAAGATATAGAAGAATCTTGTTAAGCCGATGGACATACCAACGCCTGGAAGGCTCTTCTTTGTATAATATTCTGCAAGGTTGTCATAACGACCACCGGAACATACGGAACCGATTTCAGGATGATCATTTACAAATGTTTCGTAAACAGTTCCTGTGTAGTAATCAAGACCACGAGCAATAGATAAGTCGATGCGATAGTTTTCTTCAGGCACACCGAATTTACCAATGTAATAAATAACATCAGAAAGTTCAGATAAACCAAGGTCAAATACTTCGCTTCTGCCTTTGTAGCCTTCTAATTTAGCAATAACATTTGCATTCGTGTCTTTGTAAGTCATGATATCAATTAAAGTAGCAGCTACTTCTTCTGTTACGCCAACTTCAATTAATTCAGCCTTTGTTGCATCCACACCGATCTTATCAATTTTATCGATGACACGCATGATATCTGTTGCAGAATCATCAAGACCGTTCATTTCGAATAAACCATTCAATACTTTACGGTTGTTGATACGGATTGTGAAATTACTTAAGCCTAAATCTGTAAAGATGGAGTAAATGATGGATGGGATTTCAGCATCATTGACAATGCTTAAGGAGCCATCACCGATGATATCGATGTCTGCCTGATAAAATTCTCTGAAACGACCTTTCTGTGCACGTTCTCCACGGTATACTTTACCAATTGCATAACGTTTGAATGGGAATGTGATTGCAGAATAGTTCTTAGCAACGTATTTTGCTAAAGGAACAGTGAGGTCAAAACGCATGGATAAATCTTTATCCCCTTTGTTGAAACGATATACCTGTTTTTCTGTTTCCCCTGCAGATTTTGCAAGTAATACATTACTGTATTCTAAAACAGGAGTATCGATTGGGTAGAATCCATACATCTGGTATGTATCTTCTAATGTTGCCTTAATTCTTTCAAATAACACCTGTTCCTGTGGTGGTAATTCCATAAAACCAGACAAAGTTCTAGGTGTAATAATATTGCCTTTTGCCATATTGCTTCTCTCTTTCTATCCTATTTCTATATTATTTATCCTTAGTATCCTTCATTTTA
>JAZUED010000023.1:0-4381 GCA_045640005.1 Candidatus Fimousia sp. | reverse complement strand
AGCAACACCCTGTGTGTTACCCATGCAGCCCCCTACAAATTTACATTCTGTTAAAATACCGTCTTCCACTTCAAATTCAATCATGGAAGAGCATACCCCTTTTGTTCTATAAATCATTTGAAAATCCTCCTTTTCAATTATATGTATACATAGTTGCTTACATTATATCACAAATAAAAATCTTTCGATATGAATTGAATAAAAAAGTTTCGAGTGAAAAATATAATGAAAATAGTGAATAAAAAGTGAATATTCACAAAAAATTCATTTTTACGAATGAAAATCATGCTATATTATAGGAAAGAAGATGGTAAGGAGTAACAAAACATGAATTATATTGGTATCATTGGTGCTATGGATGAAGAAGTAGCACAGTTAATTGCTGCTATGAAAGATGCGAAAAAGACAACAATTGCTGGCATGGATTTTTATGATGGAATCTTATGGGATAAAAAAGCAGTTGTAGTTATGAGTGGAATCGGTAAAGTTAATATGGCTGCATGTACACAGGTTTTAGCAAGTGTATATGGAGTAGATGCATTGATCAACACAGGTGTTGCAGGTGGACTTTACGGACCAATCAACATTGGTGATATTGTTCTTTCTGAAGATGCACTTCAGCATGATATGGATGCAACAGGTTTTGGATATGAATTAGGTGTGATTCCTCGTATGGAACAGTCAATTTTTAAAGGGGATCCTGTATTAATTGAAAAAGCTAAGGCAGCTTGCGAAAAGGTTAATCCTGAAATTTCTGTTTATGTTGGACGTGTGGTAAGTGGAGACCAGTTTATCAGTTCTGATGAAGTGAAAAAACACTTAATTGATACTTTCGGCGGATATTGTGCAGAAATGGAAGGTGCAAGTATGGCTCAGGTTGCATACCTTAACAATATTCCATTTGTAGTTGTTCGTGCAATCTCTGATAAAGCAGACCACAGTGCTGAGATGAACTATGCAGAGTTTGAACATGCAGCAATTGTTCATACAGTAAAATTATTAGAAGAGATGTTTAAGAATTTATAAGAAGATACAAGGATAATTGAGTTTATAAAAATCCAGGCTTTGCCTGGATTTTTTGTATTTCAACAAAAAAGGCGTGGCATCAAAGCCACGCCTTAATTATTTAATGATTATTCAAAATCAGATTAGATTTCTAATAAATCGCTGTATACTGTTAAAGCTCCGTCTGTATCTTTAGCAAGTACTTTCTTAGCAAGAACTTTACCTAACTGTACACCTTCCTGGTCGAAGGAGTTAACATTCCAGCAGTATCCCTGGAACATGATTTTGTTTTCGAAGTGAGCAAGGAATGCACCTAAAGATCTTGGTGTAAGCTGGTCACCAATGATGATAGAGGATGGACGTCCGCCCTTGAATTCTTTGTTCTTATCTTCATCATCTTTACCACATGCAAATGCTACGATCTGAGCTGCAACGTTAGCTTTTAATTTAGCCTGAGATGTGCTTCCTTCGATTACATCATCCATACCAATCTGGCTGTCTTTAAATCCAACGAACTGTGCAGGAACGATTGTTGTTCCCTGATGCATAAGCTGGTAGAAAGAGTGCTGTCCGTTTGTTCCTGGTTCACCAAAGATGATAGGACCTGTCTGGTAGTTAACTGGTTCGCCGAAACGGTTAACGGATTTACCATTGGATTCCATATCTAACTGCTGTAAGTGAGCAGGGAAACGAATAAGTGCCTGAGAGTAAGGAAGAACTGCTGTTGTAACATGTCCTAATACGTTTCTTTCGTAAACACCGATTAAAGCGTCCATCATTGCTGGGTTAGCCATGATGTCTTTGTTAAGAGCTGTTTTATCGGATTCATGAGCACCATCTAAGATAGCTGCGAATACTTCTGGTCCAAATGCTAAGGAAAGAACTGCGCCACCTACGGAAGAACTGGAGGAGAAACGTCCACCAATGAAGTTATCCATAAAGAATGCAGCCATGTAATCTTCGCCCTGAGCTAATGGAGAAGTTTCGGATGTACAAGCTAACATATGTTTTTTAGGATCTAAACCAGCTGCAACTAAAGCGTTCTTAACAAATGTTTCGTTTGTTAATGTTTCAAGAGTTGTACCGGATTTGGATACTACGATAAATAAAGCGTGAGCTAAATCTGTAGATTTGATAACTGCTGCTGCATCATCAGGGTCTACGTTAGAGATGAATTTAGCTTCCATTTTGAATGTGCCATTTGTCTTAGCCCAGTTTTCAAGAGCAAGATATAAAGCACGAGGACCTAAATCGGAACCACCGATACCGATCTGAACTACTGTATTAAATGGCTGTCCGTCTTCTGCTACGATTTCACCAGCGTGAACTTTGTTAGCAAAATCAGCGATAGATTTCTGTACGTCAGAGTAGAAAGTACGTTTGTTAACTTCGCCTTCAAATACGTCTGTGCCAAGCTGGCCACGGCATAACTGATGAAGAACCATACGACCTTCACCTGTGTTGATGATTTCACCGTTTAATAATTCCTGATATTTGTCTACTAACTGAGCTTCTTCAGCTAATTCAGCTAAGCAAGCAACGATATCATCGTCAACCTGTTTTGCACCAAAGTTGTAAGCCATTCCTTCTGCCATTGGTACGCTGTATTTTTTAACACGTTCTGCACCTTTTTCGCCAGTCATAGCTTCTTTGATATCAACTTTAGCAAGTTCTGTAAGTTTTTTGTAGGATACTAATGTATCCAGATTCTTCCATGCAACCATTGGAAAATGCCCTCCTTATTCATTTGTGATAATTAACACTATTTAAAGATATTATACTAAAAATTGCTAAATATTTCAATCAAAGATAGTGCATATTGAACTAAATTTCTATAATGGTTTTTCTAAACTACTTCTCTTGCAGGATATTCTATGCTAAAATAGAAAGGTACAGAATTTATGAAAAAGGGTTGTATATATGAATAAAATTATTAAAATCAAGTACCATAGTGACAAAATTGAAAAACTTACTTATATAGAAGGAAAGTCTGACTGGATCGATCTTCGCGCAGCAGAAGATGTAGTGATGAAACAGGGAGACTTTAAACTGATCAGTCTTGGTGTATCCATGAAATTACCAGAAGGATACGAAGCACATGTACTTCCAAGAAGTTCTACATTTAAAACCTGGGGTATCTTACAGGCAAACTCTCAGGGAGTAATTGATAATAGCTATAGTGGAACTAATGATATCTGGAGATTTCCGGCACTTGCAATGAGAGACACAGAGATTCATGTCGGAGACCGTATCTGTCAATTTAGAATTATGAAGAATCAGCCACAGCTTCATTTTGAGGAAGTGGATTTATTAGAAGATACAGATCGTGGAGGATTTGGCTCCACTGGCAAAAATTAAACATAGATAAAATTAAAAATTAAGATAAAAAACTGGAACGAAAAATCAGGCACAAATTCGGTGTCAAAAGAAGAGAGGTAACAAAGAGGTATTGATATGAAAGGGACAGAAGATTTTATCGTAAAAGAAGTTGATGGAGAGCGTGTGCTCGCATCAAAAAACGAGGATTCTGCTGACGAAAAGATTTCATTAACTGCAACTGGACTTCTTTTATGGAGCGAATTAGAGCAGGAAACAACCAGAGAACAGTTAATGGGAACCATTCTCGCAGAATACGATGTCAATGAAGAAACAGCAGCTGTCGTAGTAGACACCTTCATTGAAAAACTTGAAAAAATTCATGCAATAAAAAATCGCAGCAAATAGGCTGCGATTTTTTGCATATTTATTTAATTCTACGACACGAATGAGAGTCCCAGGATACACATTATTAGTATTCTTCTTCTAATACCTGCATCTCGAGATAATCGAAGTCAATTTCTTCTATAAAATTATCGGAATAAAAACGACATTTACTATGATACATAAAGTCCTTTTTTGTGGATTCGAGCCAGATTGGGTTACTAAGATCAAATTCATAGCAGATTTTTTCTAAAGAATCGAACACTTTTGCTGTACGGCTCATATCAGGATTGTATGGAATCTCAATGACCGTATCTTTTACAAGACGGTTGCTCTTCATAATTTTTCCCCACATACGAAACATGATATTTCTCCTTCTGTCAATAATGTGTTACTATTATATCGTGAGTATGCTATAATGTAAACTAACCATGTACTTTTTTAAATAATTTGGAGGGATAAAGAAACAATGATTAAAAAATGGTACGACAAAATATTTGTCGATGGATTGGCTGGAATGGTCAACGGAATATTTGTTACATTGATATTAGGAACAATTTTATCCCAGCTTGCAGGATTATCTGGCAGCACATTTGCAAAGTACATCGTTCAGATTGCAGATATTATGAAGATTTTGATGGGAGCGGGCATCGGAATTGGTGTGGCATCTAAGTAT
>JAZUED010000022.1:0-4884 GCA_045640005.1 Candidatus Fimousia sp. | reverse complement strand
TCCTGAAGTGCCTCCTGAACAAGAATAAGCTCGTGGATATCACCATTTGCAATCTTTTGGTTTACATCACCGACATGGGCTACCTCTAAGGTTTTCGACCACTTTTTGGAGGTTTCTAACACATTCAGAAGCTTTGGCTGTGGTTTATGGGCTTTCAGCACTTCCTGAGAAGATTTCTTTGGAAGTGTAAGAACGAGGTACTTATCCTCCCTTTCTAATGAGAAAGACTTAATACGGCCTGTATTTGGCACCATATAGCCATAATAATAGTCCATGTAGGTTCCAATCTGATAAAGGTTTGTAGAAGAGCTTCTGCGATAATTTAAAAGTCTCACCTTATCTTGCCTTCCATGCTCCTGAAAATAAGACAGCGCCTTAACTGTAGGCATAGAAAGTTTTTTAATCGGGAGATCCTTTTCTACCATCTCTTTCATGCAGGTTTCAATGTTTTTCACTAATTCATCGCTAAGAGGACAGTCATCCACAGCATATTCATAATAAAATGCATTGTCCACATTGTGGCGATTGGTAATCTGATTTACCCCCTTTTCGCCTAAAAGTTCATGAATGGCTGTGTAAAACAATAAATTCGCACTGCGCATATAAGTACGGTATCCTGGCGCATAATACATATCCATAAAGGTGATATCATCACCATCTGATACCGGCTGATTCAGCTCTCTGAGACGATAATTCGCTTCTGCAAGCAGGATGGTATCTGGAAGACCAAGCTGCTTTCTTAAATCATCATAGGTCATCGCTTCATCAATCTGACATTCTCTTCCTGCAACTTTTACGTTTCGCATAGCATCCTCCATAATCTCAATTTCAGCAAAGAAATGAGATTTCTATACTACTTTATACGGACTTCCTGATTTTACCGGAATGATTTCTAAATCTGTTTCCTTCTTTAAGAAATCCGTGACATAATCAATAAAAATATATTCTGTGCCGTAATGGCCTGCTTCAATGATCGTAAGCCCCATATCCATGGCATCAAGGCCTTCATGATGACCGATGTCACCGGTAATGAGAACATCCGCCCCTTTTTTGGCAGCAAGCTCGAACATGCTTCTTCCGGATCCTGGAGAAATAACTGCTTTTTTCACTTTGCGGTTTTCATCTCCAAAAATCAATACATTCTCAAGCTTTAAAGCTTCTTTCACAAAATTTGCACATTCTACTAAGGTCATTTCCTCTTTAAGATCTGCCATGCGTCCGATGCCTTCTTCTTTTCCATCTTCGCATTCTGTTACTTCAAACACTTGGGCGTCTTCCGGAAAACCAAGATATCTGCCGGCTAAATCTGCCATACCGATTACATCAAAGTTTGTGTGCATTGCAAATTCGCAAATGTGATGTTCTACTAAATCCATAATCTTTGTTCCAAGAAATCCGTCGTCATTGACTCTTTTCATGGAAGAAAAGATCATCGGATGATGGGTAATGATCAAATCAGCTTTTTCTTCGATGGCGCGAGCCACCACATCATTCGTTGCATCAAGGGCAACAATTACTTTTTTAATTTCCTGGTTTTTTCGACCTACTAAAAGTCCTACATTATCCCAGGAACATGCATATCTTTGTGGAGCAAAGCTTTCAAGAAGCTCCATTAACTCAGACATTTTCATAACGAGACAAAGCTCCTTTCACCAGCTCTAACTGTCTGGAATTTTCCAATCTACTCTGTGCGGCAGAGTCAGAATCGATTTTTTCTAAATTTGCCAGTATTTTTTCATAGCGATTTTTTAAGAAGAACAGATAATCCTTTAGTACCTCATTCTTCTCATTTAACAGATAAGCGCCAAATGCATCCTCCACCGGGTCAGCAGTTAAAACGCCTGCAGAAGCATTTGAACCACCTGCTTTTTTTGCCTTGATCGCCACATAATACTTGCGATCTTCCCATACCATGGCTTCTTTTTCGGTTTTATACCCGTATAAACGTAAGAACTCTCTCACTTTATGCCATTCAGAGTGTGGAGAAAGAATCAGTTCTTCGGTAAGAACACCTCTTTGTAAGCCCGCTGTTAAAATGCGAACCATCAATTCTCCACCCATACCGGCAATGACAGTAGAATCCGCTTCACCTGCTTCTAATTTGTCATATCCATCAGAAAGTCGGCACTCTATCTTATCCTCTAAGCCATTCATCCTGATATGCTCTTTTGCACGCTCAAGCGGTCCAATCCCAACATCCATGGCAAGGGCACGCTTACATCTGCCACTTCTGACAAGCTTGATTGGAATGAATCCATGGTCTGTCCCGATATCCGCCATGCAGTCACAGGAACTGACCAGATCTGCAATCATCGTCAAACGTTTTGATAATTCCATAAAGCAAAATCCTAGTCTAAATAGTCTTTTAATTTACGGCTGCGGCTTGGATGACGTAATTTTCTTAAAGCTTTTGCTTCAATCTGACGAATACGTTCTCTTGTTACGTTGAATTCTTTACCAACTTCCTCAAGTGTACGTGCACGTCCGTCTTCTAAACCAAAACGTAAGCATAATACTTTCTGTTCTCTTTCTGTTAATGTACCAAGTACTTCCACCAACTGTTCTTTTAATAAGGTAAATGCAGCTGCTTCTGCTGGTACCGGTACGTTATCATCCTGAATAAAGTCACCTAAATGGGAATCTTCTTCTTCCCCGATTGGTGTTTCAAGAGATACTGGTTCCTGAGAAATCTTTAAGATTTCACGAACACGTTCTACTGGCATGTTCATCTCTTCAGCGATTTCTTGTGGGGATGGTTCGCGTCCTAATTCCTGTAATAACTGACGGGATACGCGGATTAATTTGTTGATGGTTTCTACCATATGTACTGGGATTCGGATTGTTCTTGCCTGGTCAGCAATCGCTCTTGTGATTGCCTGACGGATCCACCATGTTGCATATGTGGAGAACTTAAATCCTTTATCGTAATCAAACTTTTCAACAGCTTTAATGAGACCTAAGTTACCTTCCTGAATTAAGTCAAGGAATAACATGCCGCGTCCAACATAACGCTTTGCGATACTTACAACTAATCGAAGGTTTGCTTCAGCAAGCTTTTTCTTGGAATCTTCACCTTCTTTTACAAGTCGTTTTGCAGCTGCTAACTGTGCTTCATAAACAACTTTCTGTTCATCAGTAGCCATGGAAATAAGTTCTTCTAAACGTTCCACTTCTTCCTGTGCCTTGATTCCTGCTTCCATGGATTTTGCAAGCTCTTTTTCCTGTTCAGCATTAAGAAGTGGTACTTTACCAATTTCCTTTAAGTACATACGTACCGGATCTTCAATGCTTACTGTATCAGGAACATAGAGGTCAATGTCTTCGTTGGATTCTTCTTCTACTTCAGCTGCAAGATCATCATCTTCATCTGTGATCTTAAGCATATCAATGCCTTTTTCTTCTAAATAAGCGCTGATGGATTCTTCTAAATCTGGTGTTAATTCAAATCCTTCAAAGATTTTCTGAACCTGATCAAATTCGATCATGTTTTTATGTTTCTTGCCGTATTCAACAAGTTCTTCGAGTTTCTGAGTAAATACTAACATTCTGTCGTCTGTATTTTTCATCCTACAATAATCTCCTTCTAAAGCTCAATCATAATTTTTCTGATATTCGCCTTTTCATTAATGAATTTTTGCCACTCTAAAATATCATTCGAATGGCTCATCTTATACTCAACGCTTGCCTGCTTTACTTTTCGGACAACGTCCGTGATTGCCTTATTATTATCTTCAGGCAGCGGTGCATACTTTAATTTCGTATTAAATAATCCGGCAACCTTTTTCTGATCTTCTGAATCAATAAACTGATTGATAATTGGTGCCGGTGAGACAAATCCGTCTCGTTCGTACTGTTCGTACATAAGAAGTGCCACACTGTGATACAGCGGTTCTAAGAAATCCTCTGGTGAAATGATTCCCTGCGTGCGTTCAAACAACACTGGTTCATTCACTAACCACGTAAGCAAAAGCTTTTGTGGCTGTTTTTTGATTTCTTCTGTGGATTCTCTCTTATTCTGTCTTGCTGCTGGTGCCTCTTTTTCTTTTCTCTTTTGATAATTTCCTACACCGTAGCTTGTAACAAGAGAATCTAACTGCTTGCCGGAAATCATATATTCCCTGGCAACTGCATCAATATAATTGGCTCTCTCAAGTGGATCTTCAATTTCTGACAGCTTTTTCGCCATCTCATGATCACACTTTGTCTTTTCCTGAGGATCGGAGCGGTCAAACTGCTTTGCAATCTGTTCCATCTGGAACATAAAACTGCTTTTTGCTTCTCTGATTCGCTGCTCCATGGCTTCTACGCCTTCTGCTTTGATAAACTCATCCGGATCTTTATATGGGCTAAGATTTAATACTCTTAAAGATAATCCTGCTTCCTCTAAAATCGGAATAGCACGGTTGGCCGCGCGGATTCCTGCCTCATCACTATCAAAGGAGAGAATTACCTTATCGGTATATCGTTTTAATAAAATCCCATGTCCCGGAGTAAATGCGGTTCCAAGAGAAGCCACTGCATTGTCAAATCCTGCCTGATGCATGGAAATGACATCGAGATATCCTTCACACAGAATAATCTCTTTTCGGCGGCTCTTTCTTGCAAAATTCAAGCCATAAAGGTTTCGGCTCTTGTCAAATAATCTGGTTTCCTGGGAGTTTAAATACTTTGGATTTCCATCTCCCATGACACGTCCGCCAAAGCCGATTACGCGGTTATTCACATCCATAATCGGAAACATAACACGATTCCAGAATTTATCGCTTCCGCCATGTCTTTCATCGATGGATACCAGACCAGAGTCCTTCATCTCTTCATCTCTGTATCCCTTTGCTTTTAAAAACTGATACAGATCGTCTCGGTAAATATCTGCAAATCCAAGTC
>JAZUED010000021.1:0-8050 GCA_045640005.1 Candidatus Fimousia sp. | reverse complement strand
CATCATGACCCATGAATTCACCTGTATTTAAGATGTAGCAATCTACATTACGTTCAGCAACTAACTTTTTGAACTTGATGTAGTCATTTGCTAATGGGTATGTACGGAATGGGTTAGCGTATGGTTCTACAACTAATTTATTAGGGTCAACGCCTGGAGCAAGACGTTCAGCGGAAGAACGTTTTGTAGCAAGTGTAGCACCCATTACGGAAGCTAAGGATGCACCATTTAATTTTACTAATGGTGGGATTGTAGGGTCTTTCATAATCCAGAAAATAGCATTAACTGGAGCGTTGATCTTATCAACACGGTTTGGAGACCATAATTTGGATTTGATCGCACGTCCGTTACCATTACGGATATCTTCTGTTACTAACACGATCTTACCATCTGCATCCATTGTTGCGGAACAGTTCTGAGCTGTTAATAAATATTTGTTATCTGGACATCCTGTTGGGTAGTCAGCTGTCTTATCAAAGTATGTTGGTTCCATAGCGATGGAAGAAGCTGTTTCGTCATTGATGATAAATGCATCGTCATGTAATACAGTTACAGGATATTTGCCATCATGTTTTGCATGTGTGATTGTGGATTTACCAGATCCGGATAAACCAAATACAGATGCTACGAATTTGCTGCCATCTGCAAGTGTGTATTCTTTCTGTCCACCGTGGCAGGAAGCATAACCATTACGGTTTGCGATTGCCCAACCAATTGTTAATGTACCTTTTTTGTGTTCACCAAAATACTTCATACCTAATAATGCAGCACAGTTTGTTTCTGTGTTGAAGTATGTAAGACCAAGTGGATGTTCTTCATGTGTCCACTGTGGGTTAGAGAAGATGTAGATATCTGGTTCGTTCCCAATCTGACGAGACTCTGCGTACATCTTAACATACTGTTCATTGAAGTACTGGAAGTTTAACATCCAGGAGTAAAGAATGTTTTCTTCTCCTTCTGGAATAAGAAGGTGAGCTTTTACCATGAATTCTGGATCTAAGCCGATTACAACTTCTGCGTGGTATAATTTTTTCCAACGTGTGTCATAAACAGCATCCATTACTTTCTTATCTAAGTCATCTGTATCTACACCAGGTGTGCTTGCGATACGACGAGCTGCTGCACAACGTCCTGTAACGGAACCGTCGTTGAATAATAAAACTTTTGCATCTTTAGCAAGACCAAAAGTTTCTCCTTTGTATACTGGCATATCTGTTACGATTGTACCTGGAGAATTCTTTGCAAGGTTGTAAGCCTGTCTTAAGTCTGTTACTTTAACAACATTGTTACCATAAAATGCTGCTTCGATGATGGAACGTGTTTTTGCAAACCCCGGTTTGCCAGCTCCGATTTCTTCATGAGTATAATTTGCCTTTGTTGCCATGAGTAATTTTCCTCCTAAAAATACCTCTAGAATAAACTCTAAATGTGTTAAAAAAATCTATTATGAATTTTTAATCTCTCAAACTTTCATTTGATATTAAACCAAAATCAAATCCAATTATATCTAAATATTAACTATATGTCAATCGACAGTCTTATTTTTCCCAATTTTACTTTTTTTCAAAAGTATAAGCCTATAATATTGTGCATTTTTTTCGTACAAATCATTCTTTTTTGCTTTTATCAATTGAATTGTATAGAAAATGAGGCGTCACCAGACGCCCCACAAACCCTTATATTTATTATTATTTTTATCTACATCTCTTTAATAAATTTTCCCATCGACGATCTACTTCTTTCTGGAATTCTTCGATGAGGTGTTCATTTTCCGGTTTGAACAAATGTTTAAATCTGCCCTGTTTTACGAGGAATTCTTCTACCGGAAGCTTCTTCTTTGGTTCATATGTTAAGCGGAATACTCCATTTTCCACCTCATACATAGGCCAGTAACAGGTTTCTACTGCAAGCTCACAGATGTCCATAATTTCCGGTGTATTATATCTCCATCCTCTTGGACATGGAGTCATAATATTTAAGAAAGAAGCGCCTTTTGTATAAATTGCTTTTTCGGACTTTTTATATAAATCAGAAAAGTTCTTGAAAAATGTAGTCTGTGCAGCATAAGGAATGTCATGTTCTACTAAAATATTTGTCAGATCTTTTCGATTCTGAGGTTTACCATTGCTTTTTAAACCAACCGGTGTTGTTGTTGTGTCTGCATACATTGGTGTTGCAGAAGAACGCTGGATACCAGTATTCATGTACGCACCATTATCATAACAAACATAAGTATAATCACAATTACGTTCCATAGCACCGGATAAAGACTGAAAACCGATATCATAAGTACCGCCATCACCACCAAATGTGATGAATTTGAAGTTTTCATCTTCCTTTAATTTGCCTTTTTTCTTCATTAATTTATATGCTGCTTCCACACCAGAAGTTGTTGCAGAAGCATTTTCAAAGGCATTGTGAATATACGAATCCTGCCATGCTGTATATGGATACATAAAAGTGGAAACTTCCATACATCCAGTTGCATTTGTCACAACCACATGGTCTTCTGGTTTTACCGCTTTTAATACGTTTCTCGCTGCAATTGTTGCGCCGCAGCCGGCACACATTCTATGACCGGGAGCGAGACGGTCCGGTCTGTCCATAAATTCTTTTAAACTAGTCATTTTATCATCCTCCGTCTATCCTCTCACGCCCATGTAGCGATATGTTTCGCCTACTTCACCTGTTTTTGCAATTCTTGCAAGCTCAGCAAATACTTCTTCCATATCTTCTACTTTTACATCTCGTCCACCAAGACCATAAACGATGTTAATTGCTTCTGCCTGTAAATGTTTACGATACATCGCTGACATTACTTCTGCGCCAAGTGGACCTCCCTGATTAGAGAAGCTGTCCGCACGATCCATAATCGCTACTGTCTTCACATTTTTTAATGCTTCAGCAATCTCTTCTGCCGGGAAAGGTCTGAATACACGAAGTTTTAAAAGTCCGGCTTTTACGCCCTGTTTTCTAAGTTGATCAATGGCATCTTTTGTTGTTCCTGCTGCAGAACCAATCATTACAACGGCATACTCTGCATCTTCTAAATGATAGGATTCAAAAAGTCCATAATTTCTTCCAGATAAATCACCAAATTCTTTTGCAACCTCAAGAATCACATCTTTTGCATTCTTCATTGCTTCTGCCTGTGCACGTTTTGCTTCCATATAATAGTCTGTTACAGAATATGGACCAACGGCTGTTGGACAGGCTGGATTTAACATATAATTTTCTGGTTCATATTCACCTACGAAGTCTTTTACTTCTTTATCTTCTAATAAGGTAATATTTTCTACTGCATGGGATGTGATAAAACCATCCTGACAAATCATTACAGGAAGCTGCACATCTTTGTGTTCAGAAATACGAAATGCCTGCACCATATTGTCATATGCTTCCTGATTATTTTCTGCATAAATCTGAATAAATCCGGAATCTCTTGCACCCATGGAATCAGAATGATCACAGTTGATATTAATAGGGCCGGATAATGCACGGTTAACAACTGCTAAGACCAATGGAAGTCTGTTGGATGCTGCTAAATATAATGGTTCCCACATGTAAGCAAGACCAGCAGAGGATGTTGCTGTTAACGCTCTTGCTCCTGCTGCAGATGCACCGATTGCCGCAGACATAGAAGAATGTTCGGATTCTACCGGAATAAATTCTGTATCTACGAGACCATTTGCCACAAAGGAAGCAAAATACTGTGGAATTTCAGTAGATGGTGTAATTGGGAATGCCGGAAATACATCTGGATTGATCTGTTTTAATGCGATTGCGACCGCTTCGTTACCGGATAATCGATCTCTTTTTGCCATTTTACATACCTCCCATTTCGATTGCATTAAATGGGCAGTTATAAGCACAAATGCCACAGCCCTTGCAGTGATCAGTATCTACTTCATACATTTTATCTAAAGCTTGTTTTCCACAACCTGGACCTTCCATTCTTGCGTTATCCACAACACGCACAACAATTGCACTGTCCGGACAAACCATATGACAACGTCCACATTTTTTACATTTATCCTGGTCAATGGATGGCTTTACGGCTGTCCATTCTCCTGTGTGAAATTCTACGGAAGTTCCGCCAGCATGGATCATCATACCTGTCGTAAGATCCTGCCATGGAGCTCTCAAATGTAATTTATTTAAATCAACTGCCATTAGCGGACCTCCTTCATTGCCATTTCTAATGCCTTCATGTTACCCTCGATTACTTCTGGTTTGCTCGCAAATTTATGTGCATAAGATGCTCTCATTTCATTTAAAAACTGCTGTTCATCCATAAGTCCTGTTACTTTTACAATGGATGCAAGCATTGGAGAATTCGGGAAATATTTTCCAAGACACTTCATAGATACCTTTTTGGCATCAATTGTATATACATCTCCTTCATAGCCATTCAAATGCTTCTGTAAATCTTCTTTATCTTTCTCTGTGTTGATGACAATCGCACCATCTTTTTTCAGTCCTTTTGTAACATCAACGGTTTCTAATAATGATTCATCAACAACGACTACATATTCCGGTTCATAAATATTAGAATGCACACGAACCTTGTCATCACTGATACGATTATACGCTGTAATCGGAGCCCCCATTCGTTCTGGACCATATTCAGGAAATCCCTGTACATACTTACCAGTCTGAAACATAACATCAGCTAAAAGTAAAGCCGCTGTTTTAGCCCCCTGACCTCCACGGCCATGCCATCTGATTTCAGTACAATTACTCATCTTTCATCTTCTCCTCTTCAATTAAATATTATTCATCTATAAAAACACTTTTATTCACTTAAATTCGTAGTGACAAACGAAATTATAGCAAAATATTGTTCACTTTACAAATGAAATATTTTCATCTTATATTGCTTATGGACTATTTTATATCTCCTTGGAACGCGCTCTCGCTCAGCTATGGACGTAGCGGTACTAAACTCGCTCTGCTCGTTAAGTGCCGACGTCCACAGATGGTTCCTGCGTGAGAGATAAAATAGTCCATAAGCAGGATAAGTAAATATAAACAACCTAATATCACATATGCTTAATAGGAACCATCGTGAAACGTCAGCACTTAATAAAAAAAAGGTGTTATTGAAGTATGGGGTGAATTTATTCACACCTACTTTCAATACACCTTTTTTGAATTTAGTACTGCTACGTTGAACGCTGAGCGAAAGCGCGTTCCTTTAAGCATATGCGATATTAGGTTGTCTGTATTTTAGTTTAAATCATCTAAATTTACCATAGATCCAATTGTATTTCGCTCTTTCACTCCTCCAAACTCCAATGTATCGCGAATTTCCTTCACAGTAACATTTACCTCGTCGAGCAAATCATTTGCTGATAAGAGGTGGCATCCTGCTCCGGTGATGATGACCTGTTCTAAGTGGTCGGAGGTTGCAACAGTAATATCATATTTGCTGCTGTTTTCGTGAGCGAATTTTTCGATATAGGCATCGGCAGTCTGGGCTTCTTTTGTAAAGACAACATGGATATTGCCGACATCCATCATCTCTGTATGATGTCCTTTGACGCGGTAAGCATCGAATACGACGATTAAGTTACCGTCTTTTACGCCATGATAATTGGATAAAATTTCAAGAAGACGGTCACGGGAACTGTCGAGATTAACATTTGCCAGGCTCTTAAGCTCATCCCAGGCAAAAATCACATTATATCCATCCACAAGAAGATATTTTTCCTTCTTTATATTAGAGCCGTATCTCTTACCTGAACCTCGGGAAGTCGAACGTCCATAAGTACCAGCACTCATATCAAGTCCATCTGGTTTCTTGGTCTGATAACGACGCTTCTTAGGACCCTTCTTTTCTGATGTATTAGAATAGAAGGTTTGTCTCATGATTGCTTCAATTTCATCTTCTCCAATTGAAATAGAAGAATCGGAAGATTCTTTGCCATAATTAATCGGAGTACGAATATCGAAATCATCTCGAACAGGAGCAAGTACACTTTCCACATGCATGTGGTCAAAAACCTGATCCCATTCCACATAAACACCAGAACCATGAGAACAAAATATGGATCCCGTTGGGTTCCACATATCTGCCTCTGGATCGTAATAATTTTCGTATACAACCTCTTCCGGATTATGACATTTATCATAACCCTTCAGCGTACAGAATAATCTTCCATACCCTTTTGTATAAGAAGCAAATTCTCTCTGGTAGCCACGCATGCAGGCAACCGGAGCACTTCCTTTAATCACTGTCATACCTGGATCTGCTGCCTCATCGTAGCAAATCTGGCATGTACCAAACATTTTATCAACATCTAACATAGCTCTTCCAACTTCTGATTCCGGAAGCTCCATGCGAAAATCATAATAAGGCTCTAAAATCACAGTTTCCGCCTGACGAAGTCCCTGACGCACGGCACGATAAGTCGCCTGTCTAAAGTCTCCGCCTTCGGTATGCTTCTTATGAGCACGGCCTGCAACAAGCGTAATTTTTACATCCGTAATCGGTGCCCCAATCAACACACCACGATGCTCTTTTTCATGCAAATGTGTCACGATCAGACGCTGCCAGTTTTTATCAAGTTCATCCTCACTTACATCCGTGTCAATGCTGATTCCACTTCCGCGTTCTCCTGGCTCTAAAATCAGATGTACTTCTGCGTAATGACGGAGAGGTTCGAAATGACCTACTCCTTCCACCTTATTATTGATTGTTTCTTTGTATACAATATTCCCCTCATCAAATGTGACTTCTACGCCGAAACGTTCTTTAATCATATTCTGGAGAATCTCAATTTGTACGTCACCCATGATCTGGGCCTGAATTTCCTGTAATTCTTCCTGCCAGTTGATATGGAGCTGAGGATCTTCTTCCTCAAGAATACGAAGTCTAGGTAAAATGACTGCTGCATCCACTTCTTTTGGAAGTCCTATTTTATAAGTAAGAACTGGTTCTAAAACTGGAAGTATTTCGCCCTTTTCTGTTCCAAAACCTTCGCCGACTTTAGTTTTTGTAAGTCCAGTGACTGCACATACCATGCCCGCTTTTACTTCATCCACAGCCTGAAATTTTGTTCCAGAGTAAATACGAATCTGATTAACCTTTTCTTCCCAGTCATTTCCTACTAATGTATCTCTGGCTTTTAATGTTCCACCAGTCACCTTTAAATAGGTAAGTCTTTTGTCCTGATCATCTCTTGCAATCTTAAATACACGAGCACCAAATTTCTTTGGATATACTTTTTCCTGCATGTAAGTATCCATACCTTCCATGAATTCTTCCACACCAATTAGTTTTAATGCTGATCCAAAAAATACAGGAAAAAGATTTCGTCTACGAATCGCCTTACCAATGTCTTCATCCTCTACAGAACCATTTTCCAAAAATGCTTCCATAAGGGATTCATCTGTCATAGCCACTTCATCATAGAACTCATCTCTATCATCTTCTTTAAAATCGCTAAAATCAATACAGCTGTCACTGAGACGATCTTTGATTTCTTCCATAAGTTTTTCTTTATCGGCTCCTGGCTGATCCATCTTATTTACAAAAAGAAAGGTTGGAACCTGATAGCGATTAAGAAGTTTCCAAAGCGTTTCGGTATGTCCCTGACATCCATCGGCTGCACTGATCACTAAGATGGCATAGTCAAGAACCTGAAGTGTACGCTCCATCTCTGTAGAAAAATCTACGTGTCCAGGTGTATCCAAAAGGGTAACCGAAAGATCATGAAAGCTAAGCTCTGCCTGCTTAGAGAAAATGGTGATTCCTCGATCTTTTTCTAATTGATTTGTATCTAAAAATGCATTCTTTTTATCTACTCGTCCCTTTTCACGAATCGTACCAGAATGGTAGAGCAAGGCTTCGGAAAGGGTGGTTTTTCCTGCATCTACATGGGCTAAAATACCCATAACTATCTTCTTCATATGTTTATTTCCTTATTCGTTTTATCAATATATTATGATAGCATAAATTTTGATTTATTCATATATGTTCTAGACGCTCCTTTTCATAACAATTGTGAAAAATTCGTGAATTTCATTTATTCATTTGACTAAAAAT
>JAZUED010000020.1:0-2007 GCA_045640005.1 Candidatus Fimousia sp. | reverse complement strand
CCCCTAAAGTACTGATTTATAACTAGTTACTAGTTTGTGATAACTAATTCAGTTTCTTTATCAAAGATGTGGATCTTCTCAACATCGATAGCGAATTTAACAACATCGCCTGGTCTAGCTGTTGTACGAGGATCAACTCTTGCTGTCATTGGGAACTCTTCAAGATCGAAGTATAAGTAAACTTCTGCACCAAGTAATTCGTATACCTTAACAGTAGCTTCGAATGTGCTCTGTGGTGAAGCTTCTACCATCATTTCTGAATCATATACATCTTCTGGACGGATACCGAATGTAACTGTCTTTCCGTTGTAACCACCTTCGATAAGCTTTTTAGATTTAGCTGGTGGAAGTGGAATGAAGTGTCCAGCAACTTTAAGAACTGCTGTATCATCAACTACTTCTACTACTGCATCTAAGAAGTTCATCTGTGGAGATCCCATGAATCCGGCAACGAATAAGTTAGCTGGGTTATCATATAAGTTCTGAGGTGTATCTACCTGCTGAACGATACCATCTTTCATAACTACGATTCTGGTACCAAGTGTCATAGCTTCTGTCTGGTCATGTGTAACGTAGATGATAGTAGTACCTAATCTCTGATGTAATTTAGCGATCTCGATACGCATCTGTACACGAAGTTTAGCATCAAGGTTTGATAAAGGTTCGTCCATAAGGAATACCTTAGGATTACGAACGATAGCACGACCCATGGCAACACGCTGTCTCTGTCCACCTGATAAAGCTCTTGGCTTACGATCAAGAAGTGGAGTTAAGTCAAGGATCTTAGCTGCTTCTTTAACCATCTTGTCGATTTCTTCCTTTGGTACTTTACGAAGCTTAAGACCAAATGCCATGTTATCATATACTGTCATATGTGGATACAGAGCGTAACTCTGGAATACCATCGCGATATCTCTGTCCTTTGGTTCTACGTCGTTAACGAGCTTGTCACCGATTCTTAATTCACCAGAAGAAATATCTTCAAGACCAGCGATCATACGAAGTGTAGTAGATTTACCACATCCTGAAGGTCCTACGAAAATAATAAACTCCTGATCAGCAATTTCAAGATTGAAATCTTTTACTGCTTCAAATCCGTTAGGATAAACTTTACATACATTTTTTAATGATAAGTTTGCCATTAAATTTTTCCTCCTAATAATAAATATACATAGCGGCTTTACCACCTAGAACAAAGTATACTTGATTTGAAAATATTTGCCTATATCCAAAGTATACAAGTCTTTTTACACATACTATACATGTTGCCTAACGGTCATTATTTCTTTGCCTTTTGTTTCTTAAAGGATAATTTCATAGGCGTATAGATAATGCCGTCTTCCTCTCTGGTATTGCCGGTTTTCTCAAATCCGACGTTTTCATAAAACGGAATGGCATAAGGCGACGCATGCACTGTCAGGCTGGTCTGCTCCTTGTTTTTTGCTTCTTCCACCATCATGTTTACCAGCTTTGTGGCAATCTTTCTTCTGTGATATTTGGGATCCACAAAAAGAAGAGACAGATGGTTTTTCTTTCTGGCTGAAATCATACCGATAATCTTGGAATCATCTACTGCCACAAAAATCGGATATTCGCCGGTAACAAACATCATACGAAGTCTTTCATCTGTAATAAAATCAAAAAAGTGATCAATGCCTTCCTGCTGATAGTCTGCTGCATTATGCCTTAAAAAGGTTTTCCAGGCTACAGCCATTGTGCTTTCCCATTCCGAAACGGACGGTTTGCGAAATTCTATTTCTCCCATTTTACCTTCTCCATATTTGAAAACTCGACACCAAGTGTCACGACTACTTTTTTAAATAACCCACCAAAGAAACGTTTAATTGCTCCCGTAATCTTTTCAAATACATTTTTGCCTGCTACCTTTGCTACTTCCCCTGCATCAATGTGATTTAAAAAGTCTGTTCCGAATTTGTTGTATAAATCTTCTGCCTGTTCTACCAGCATCTTTGGATCCAGACCCAGAGCCTGAATCTTTTTCATAAC
>JAZUED010000019.1:0-3179 GCA_045640005.1 Candidatus Fimousia sp. | reverse complement strand
AGCCGTATATTCAGACGGCGTTGTAATAGATCATCAAGGAATTGGCTTTGATATTAAGACTCCATATTTGATGGATCGTCTTCCAAGGTGTGGCAGCGAAGTAAAATTATTTACCCATATGTATGTCAGAGAGGACGCTATTGGATTATTTGGTTTTCTTTCTATGGAAGAATTAGAGGTTTTCAGACTTCTTATTTCTGTCAATGGAATCGGACCGAAGGCAGCGCTTGCTGTATTATCAACGATGACAGTGAAGGATTTAAAGCTTGCTGTTATTTCTGATGATGTAAAAGCCATCACAAAAACACCAGGAATCGGTCCAAAGGGGGCAAAACGACTGATCTTAGACTTGAAGGATAAATTAGTCATCGACGATGTGGAAGAAGATAATATGCCGCTTGATGATGTATTTGAACCAGCGAGAGGTGATGCTGTGGCAGAGACTGCACAGGCACTTGTCAGCCTGGGTTATTCGAATTCCGAAGCCTATGCCGCAATCAAAGGTGTGGAAGGCAAGGAAGATATGGATGTTGAGACACTCCTTAAGGCAGCTCTTAAGAAGATGGTATTTTAACAGGAGATTTATATAGATGAGAGATCGAATTATAACTACAGAATTTGTGGAAGAGGACGTAACCATTGAGGGAAGTCTAAGACCACAGCTCCTGTCAGAATACATCGGACAGGAAAGAGTGAAGAACAATTTAAAGATATTTATTGAGGCAGCCAAGAGCCGTGGGGAGTCTTTGGACCATGTTTTATTATTTGGACCTCCAGGACTTGGAAAAACGACACTCGCAGGAATCGTGGCCAATGAGATGGGAACGAATTTAAAGATCACATCCGGACCGGCCATTGAAAAGCCTGGAGAACTGGCAGCCATTTTAAACAGCTTACAGGAAGGGGATGTCTTATTTATCGATGAGATTCATCGTCTTAACCGACAGGTCGAAGAGACGATGTATCCGGCGATGGAGGATTTTGCCATTGATATTATTATCGGGAAAGGACAGGGAGCGAGATCTATCCGATTGGATCTTCCTAGATTTACCCTGATTGGAGCAACAACAAGAGCCGGAATGTTAACTGCACCGCTTCGAGATCGTTTCGGGGTAGTGAACAGACTGGAATTTTATACAGAGAAAGAACTGGCCGAAATTGTGACTAGATCCTGTGAAGTACTTGGTGTGGAAATCGATGAGAAGGGAGCAAGTGAGATTGCAAGAAGATCACGTGGAACACCAAGACTTGCCAATCGTTTATTAAAGAGAGTCAGAGACTTTGCTCAGGTTCAGTTTGATGGGAAAATCGATGAACTTGTTGCGAAAGTTGCATTAGACCGATTAGAAGTAGACTCTCTTGGACTTGATCAGGTGGATCGTAATATCTTACTCACCATGATCGAGAAATTTGATGGAAAACCGGTGGGACTTGATACTTTAGCAGCAGCAATCAGCGAGGATGCAGGAACCATCGAAGATGTATATGAACCATACCTCTTACAAAACGGTCTTATTCAGAGAACCCCAAGAGGCCGTATGGTAACAAAGCGAGCATATGAACACTTTGGCATGAAGATGCCGGAAGAATAGGAGAAGGCATGGCTAAGAACACCATTGAAGTTGTAATTAATAAAAAAGTATATTCGCTAAGCGGTGCAGAAAGCGAAGAGTATTTACAGCAACTTGCCCGCTATATTGATCAGAAAACGAGAGAACTGGTGCGTTCCGGTGGATATGACCGACTTCCACAGGATTATCAGACATTGCTTTTAGCAATCAATCTCGCTGATGACTACTTTAAGTGCAAGGATGAACTTGAAATGATGGACCGTGAAGCGGCTCAGAGAGAACGTCAGCTTTATGAAATCAAGCATGAGATGATCGATGCAAAAATTCAGGCAGAATCTCTTGGAAAGATGGTTGCTGAATACAAAAAATTAGTACAGCAGCTTCAGAAAGAAGTCATCCGATTAGAACAGAGGAAAGACGATGAGTAATTTAATAGAAGTATTATCACCGGCTGGCTCATTTGAATGCTTAAAGGCAGCAGTGGGCGCTGGTGCAGATGCCATCTATCTTGGAGGAAGCAGTTTCGGTGCAAGAGCATTTGCGGGGAATTTTGATGAGGAAGAGCTTCTTCGTGGGATCGATTATGCTCATTTACATGGCAGAAGGATCTTTCTGACAATTAACACGCTTTTTAAAGAAGCCGATTTTGAAGAACTTTATGACTATCTGCTTCCATATTATAAAGAAGGGTTAGATGCAGTAATCGTACAGGACGTCGGTGTGGCGAAATTTGTGAAGGAAGCATTCCCTTTGATGGATCTTCATGCAAGTACGCAGATGACAGCCATGGGCGTGGAAAGTGCGAAATTCTTAGAAGAGCTGGGATTTGACCGAATTGTGCCGGCACGAGAGCTTGCTTTAGAAGAAATTGCGGATATCAAGAGAGAGACGAACTTAGAAATCGAGACATTTGTCCATGGTGCATTGTGCTTTTCTTATTCCGGACAGTGCTTGATGAGCAGTATGCTTGGTGGAAGAAGCGGAAACAGGGGACGTTGCGCCCAGCCATGCAGACTTCCTTATGAGCTTTATAAAGGCAGTCAGAAGATTAATAAAAAAGAGGAGCAGTATGTCTTAAGTCCAAAGGATATGTGTTCCATTGAGATTCTTCCTGACATTTTACGTGCTGGGACGAATTCCTTAAAAATTGAAGGACGTATGAAGAGACCACAGTATGTGGCGGCTGTTACGAGACAGTATCGCAGATATGTGGATCTTTTTTTGGAAAATCCAGACCATTTTCAGGTGCGACCTGAGGATTTTCAGGAATTGATGGAGCTTTATAACCGTGGCGGTTTCACAAAGGGGTATTATGTGAAGCACAATGGCCGCGATATGATGTCTATGAAGCGTCCAAACCACATGGGCTATTATGTGGGAAAAGTGGAGAATATTAAGAAAAATCAGATTGGCTTTCGTGCCCAGACGGATATCCATAAAAAGGATATCTTAGAGATTTCTCTTGGTTCTGTGGCAAATGAAGACAAGGTAGAACTTACTTCTCCAGTGGATAGAAAGGCTGGTTCTAAGATTTGGTTAAATGCTAATAAGCTTAAGAAATTACGTGTTGGAATGCCGATTTATCGAACTCGTAATGAAAGCTTAATA
>JAZUED010000018.1:0-6849 GCA_045640005.1 Candidatus Fimousia sp. | reverse complement strand
AAAAAAATATATTGAAAACACATTAAAGCTACGTGAACTGTTAGGAAGCTTACCACCGTATGCAAAAGAATATTTCAGAGCGATTGAAACAACAACAACCGTAAAAACAAGAATTGCCTATGCATATGATTTAAGGGTCTTCTTCTCTTTTTTAATGACCTGTAATCCAGTATATAAAAAGTATGCAATTACTGACTTTAAACCACAGGATTTAGATTCCCTACAGTCTGTCGATTTAGAAGAATATATGGAATATCTGAAGGTTTATGTATCAGAAGATCAGAACAAAGCCATGTTAAACACAGAAAGGGGCATTTTCCGCAAGATGAGTGCTTTAAGGAGTTTCTATGCCTATTACTTTAAAAGACAGCTTATTTCCACGAATCCGACGCTTCTCGTTGATATGCCTAAAATTCACGAAAAGAATATCATTCGACTAGAACCTGATGAAGTTGCCGAATTGCTTGATCATATTGAAAATGCGGGTAATGAACTGACTGGTCAGAGAAAAGCTTACTATGAGAAAACAAAGGTACGTGATTTTGCCATTGTTACTTTATTATTAGGTACAGGTATCCGAGTATCTGAGCTTGTAGGACTGGATATGAATGATGTAGATTTCCGCAATAATGGACTGCATTTGATTCGTAAAGGGAACAAAGAGATGATTGTCTATTTTGGTGAGGAGGTTGAGGAAGCATTACTTCATTATATAGAGACAGACCGTAAAGATGTGGTTCCTGTTCCAGGCCACGAGAATGCATTATTTTATTCTATGCAAAGAAAACGTATTGGAGTGCAGGCTGTTCAAAATCTGGTGAAAAAGTATGCCAGAGAGGTTACTCCATTAAAGAAAATTACACCCCACAAATTAAGATCTACCTACGGTACAACATTGTACCAGGAAACCGACGACATTTACTTAGTAGCGGAAGTTTTAGGCCATAACGACGTTAATACGACAAGAAAGCATTATGCAGCTATGTCTGATCAGAAAAGACGCTACGCAGCAAATAAAGTAAAATTACGAGAAAAGAAAACTCCTGAAGATTAATTCTTCAGGAGTTTATTGTCATAATGAATTATTGTTTATCACGTTTTTCTTTTAACTCAATGGCATAACGAATAAGATCTACACTTCCGTGAATGCCATATTTACTACTGTCAAAGCAAAGATCATAATGCTTTGAATCACCCCAGCGATTGGATGTGTAGTAATTATAATAATGTGCACGTTCTTTATCCATCTTCTTCATGTATTCTTCACAATGCTCTTTGCGAATACCATAAATCTTTGTTGCACGTTCAATACGGCTTTCCATTGTTGCATGAATAAAAACATCAAAATGAGGAATATCTGAGTCAGAAAGTGCATAGTCTGCACATCTTCCAACAAATACACAGTCTCCCTTAGATGCTAACTCACGAATTGCATCAAATGTAGATAAAAATACTTTATAATTTACCGGCATCTCAAAAGATGAGCTGTTAAATCCAAAAGATAAGGGATCCATAACTAAGGAATAAAGAAAACTTGAGGTATTCTTTTCGTCATAATTTTCAAATATTTCTTCGCACATTCCACTTTCTCTAGCTGCTTCTCTTAATATTTCATTATCATAAAATGGTATATTCAAATCTTCAGCAAGCTTTTGACCAATGATATGGCCACCACTTCCGTATTCACGATCTATTGTAATTACCATAGACTTTCACCTCACTCATTTATCACGAGCATTCTTTATATATACAATGTTATACATATTATACATCATTATTGAAATAATGTATATATCAAAGTGTGATTTCATTAGTAAAATTAATACATTTAGGAAGTATTAATATATTTTATTAATATATTTTATTAATATGATTCTTCTAACATACCGGATTTGAATCCATCAATTAAAAACTCAAGGTCATTGATCATATGCTGCATTTCAACTCCCTGATCTGTATCAATCATACGCTTGCGATTCATTCTGTGGTTTGCAACAACGATTTCAGAATGGATATCTGTTTCATGTTCAACCGCATATTCACGAGATACAAATTCTTCATGTGCAATAAGCTTTAATTCATTGGAATTGTATACGAGTGTGTAACCAGCGATACCAGTTGTGCTGTGATATGCCTTTGAAAATCCACCATCAATAATAAGCACTCGGCCGTGACATTTGATCGGATTTTCTCCCTTTTTAACTGGCATATGACCATTGATAATCTTAGCTTCAGCAGACTTTAATCCAAAGTTTTTCAAAATTCGTGTAACAACCTCATCCTGTTCAATCAACTGATAATAATAGTCTTTTTTCTCATTATGAAGATCTTTATCTGCAATGAAATAGCGTTCAAATGTTGCCATCTTTTCTTTGCCATATACAGGAGAATTTTCATTTGACCAGATATACCAGAGGATGTCTCGACCATAATCATATTCCAGCGTGGAATTCTTTTCACGATAGAACCCTTTACGAGCATAATATTCTAAAACATCATACAAATTACGTCCAGAGTAAGCATTTCCAGCAAGCTCTACTTCTCTTAATGTTCCGTCCTCATTTAAAGGAACACATCCATGATAGAGAAGATTATCATTGTATACAAGATACAGGCCACCCTTAGACATAAGGAATCGAATGTGTTTTTGAAGCTTATCGCAATTCTGGAAGCTGGATTTTAATCGGTTCATCAATGCTTCTTCCTGATCTGTAAGTTCATATGGATGTTCAGGGTCCACTGTTGGGAAGTTTGTATCAAGAAGAGGATATGTCGTACCATTAATTGTGATGGTTCCTTCTTCTTTATTTATTTTATCTAATAGTAATCGCTCATTCATCTTAAAATCCGGACGTCGAAGAATTACCTGACCTTCTAACTTAAATTGAATGATTGCAATTGCTTTGTGCATCTTCATATTGAGTTCTAACTCATCATGATCAATCGGTCCATTCTTCGTATCAATTTTAAAGATGGTACATGGATCATCTTTATAAACATCCATTGCAAACTGTGCAAGTGGGATTAAGTTGATACCATAACCTTCTTCGATGCATCGTAAATTGTTGTAACGTGCAGAAAGGCGAATAACATTTGCAATACATGCACGGTGTCCGGAAGCTGCGCCCATCCATACAATATCGTGATTTCCCCACTGGAAGTCAACGGAATGGTAACGCATAAGCTCATCCATAATAATATGTGCGCCAGGTCCACGATCGAAAATGTCTCCGATTACGTGCAAATGCTCAATACAGAAACGCTGAATTAAATTTGCAAGTTCAATAATAATTTGGTCTGCCTGACCTAAACGAATGATACTGTTTACAAGTTCGTTATAATAACCACGTTTATCAAGCACCTGGTTATTTTCACTCAATAATTCTTCTAAGATACGTTTGTAATCCTTTGGAAGGCTGTCACGTAATTTCTGACGACTGTATTTTGTCAAAGAATGCTTACATACTTCAATAAGACGATAAATCATGATACGACACCAGTCATCACGATCTCGTTCATTTTCAAAATAAATCTTACTTTGTGCAAGTTTATCTTCCGGATAATAAATTAAAGATGCAAGGGAACGCTTGTCTTTTTCCGTTAATGTATTTCCATATACGTCATAAATTTTACCCTTTACGGCACCGGAACCAGTACGAAGAGTATGTAGAAATAATTCATGTTCTCCATGAAGGTCAGACACAAAATGTTCTGTTCCTTTTGGAAGCTTTAACAACCCATTTAAATTAATGACCTCTGTTGCGGCAGCGGCTACATTCGGATACTGGGTTGCTAAGCTTTTTAAATACTTAAGCTTTAATGTTTGTTCTTTCATAAGTTGGTCCTCCCAAACCAAAATATATTGGCAAGTAACAAATCCATAATAAATTACACCTATAATAAATCATATACAAACTACCTATAATTGAGCCTACTTATAGATAATCATATGTATATTTTATCATAATAAAAGGTATATAAAAAGGAATACTCTTAAAAAGAGTATTCCTAATTCTTAAATATTCAAAAAACTTCTCGCTCCTGAGTAGTATACGAAGCATGAATTATTTTTCGCTGTCATATCCACAGTGAATGCTTACATACTGACGTCCATAATCTGCGTCTGCTTTCATCTGCTTAGAGAGCTCAGCAAGTCCATTAAATTTCATCTCTGGACGCTTATAATGCAGGAAATCAACCTCAATTGTCTTGCCATAGATGTCCATGTCAAAATCAAAGATAAAGGTCTCAATTCCGACGATTTCATAGTCTTCAACGGTCGGTTTTGTTCCGATATTTGTGATTCCATAATAAATGTCATCATCGATATGGATTCGTGTTACATAAACCCCTTTTGGTGGTAAAAGCTTATGTCTATCTGGATAAATATTTGCGGTTGGAAGACCAATCAAAGAACGCCCAATCGCATTTCCATGGATCACTTCACCGATTACACTGTATGGCTCATCAAGGAAAGCATTTACCATTTCCATCTCGCCAGCCGCAAGATGCTTGCGGATCTGTGTGCTTCCTGCTTTATCACCATTTACCATATATTTAGGAATGACTACAAGCTCATAGCCGTATTTTTTAGAGAGCTCTTTTAAAACTTCTACATTACCGGCACGTTTATAACCAAAGCCAAAATCAAATCCTACAACGATTACTTTTACGTCGAGCTTATCTACCAGAACATTTTTCACAAATTCTTCTGGCGTTAATTTTGAAAACTCTGGTGTAAATGGATGCTCGATCAAAATATCAAGAGAAGTTTTAGATAGTTTATAAGCACGTTCCATCTTTGTGTAAATGGTTCGTTCTCTTTTTCCACTTAATACAAGCTTTGGTGGTCTGTCAAAGGAGAACATGACACTTGTGTATCCATGGAGCTCTTTCTGACGTTTTAACTCATTAAAAAGCTGCTGATGTCCTTTGTGAAGACCTTCAAACTTGCCAAGTGCAATAACGGTATTTTTGTATTCAAAATCCGTTTTATTTGTTATATATTCCATATGTTTAGTAACTCCATTCTAGTCCATGTCAAAGAAGAGTTTATATGGCTTTAAGAGGCCATTTTCATATGTATAAAGCCCGATAAAATGTTTTTCTTCATCATAAACTCGAATTTTTTCTCCTTCCACCTTTTTATATGGAAGGGCATTGCCGTTCATCAGCAATTTATTTTTTGAAGCTGGTATCATTACCTGCGGATAATCTGGGAACATCTGATCGATTGGTGTCAGATAATCACCAAGACCTTCTCCCTTCATCAGCACTTCGATTTCATCTAATCGTTTCGACTGTTCAATGGAAAAACCACACGCCTTTGTACGAAGTAAAGACTTCATACAACCACCACAGCCAAGTTTTTCACCTATATCTCGGCATAAGCTTCTGACGTAAGTTCCTTTAGAACAGGTAACAAGACAGACTACTTCAGGTAGATTCATCTCAAGAATTTCAATATCAAGAATATGAATTCTTCTAGGTTTTCTTTCGATTACTTTTCCTTCTCTCGCAAGCTCATAAAGCTTTTTACCATTCACCTTAAGTGCAGAATACATTGGTGGAATCTGATCAATCTCACCAATAAAAGAGGAAATACATTCTCTTACTTCTTCTTCGGTGCTTGTAACTGGAGCTGTTCTTAAAATGGTTCCAGTCATATCCTCCGTATCTGTTTCGATACCGAGATTTATCGTAACTTGATAGGTTTTATCAGTTTCTTCTAAAATGCTGCAAAGTCTTGTTCCTTTGCCTAAGCATACCGGAAGAACTCCTTCGGCAGCAGGATCAAGTGTTCCTGTATGTCCGATTTTTTTCTGTCTTAAGATTCCTCGAAGTCTTGCCACTACATCGTGGGAAGTATATCCAGCTTCTTTGTATACGTTAATGATGCCACTGATCATAACTGTTCACCTGTTTTTAACTTCTTTTCGATCTCACGAAGCAAATTGTTGATGACATCGATATAAGAGCCTTTCATAGTACATCCAGCCGCTTTAATATGTCCGCCACCGCCAAAATACTGAGCGATTGCACTTACATTGACATAATCTTTGGCACGCATACTGATTTTATATTCTAAATTGTCGGTTTCATAGCCAAAAATCGCAACCTCTACTCCTTCTGTAATGCGAAGCTCATCGATGATAATGCCCATATCGGAACTATTTACCCCATGTAGCTCCTGCCATTTTTTTGAAATAAAAGAGTAGATTACTTTGCCATCAAGAATCAATGCTGCTTCAGAAAGTGCATATCCAAGCGCCTGATTCTGGACAAAAGTACGATTATTTAAAGTGTGATCGATGATAAAAGAAATATTCACTCCCATATCAACGAGTTCCGCAGTAATCATCAGCGTTTTCTTTGATGTATTCGAATGTTTGAACTGTCCCGTATCATGGCAGATACCTGTATAAATACATTCAGCCACTGCAAGAGAAATCTGATTTTTCTCTAACAAACCATAAAGAATCTCGCTTGCAGAGCTTGCAGTAGGTTCTACTACATTCTCATCGCAAAAACGAATCTCATTACTTACATGATGATCGATACAGAATGTTTTGCTTGCCAGATCATAAAGTCGGCCGAATGTTTCGATGCGGGTAACATCACCACAATCTAAAATGATCAATAGATCATATTTCATCTTTTCTTCTTCACTAGGAAGCTCGTTTTTTATATCCCCGCTTCCCTTTAAGAAGTAAAATTCTTTACGGATTGGTTCTAAATATACATCACATGTTTTTTCAGGGAATTGTTCCCTGATGTAATTATATAACCCGAGACAGGAACCAACGCAGTCCCCATCAGGACGTACATGCCCTGTGATTGCGATGGTTC
>JAZUED010000017.1:0-3681 GCA_045640005.1 Candidatus Fimousia sp. | reverse complement strand
CTTCTTCCGGTCTGATGGAAACATTTAAATCGATCACACGACCTTCAATGCCTTCTAAAGACATTTCTTTGCTTACTGCTACATCTTTATATTCTACTTTATTGCTTCTGTAATTTTCGATTTCTCTTACAGGCCACTGATATAAACGATTGTTTTTAATTCTAAGTTCACGAGGAAGTGTCATAGAGCCAAATATTTTTGTATCATTACCTTTAACGTGAACATCATTCCAGTTCTGCATCCATGCAACTAAGATTCTTCTGCCATCTTCTGTTTCTAACGTCTGCTGAGCGTAGAAATCACAGCCATAATCTACTGCCTGAACATGATCTTTTTCAAATGTTTTGCTTGCGATATCGTAACGACCGATAAAGAAGAAGTTACCGTATCCGGCATGGAATTCAAGTCCTTCCGCTAAAGTTTCATGTGCACAGAAAGTTAAACATTCTGTTCCGTCTAATGGGAAGAAGTCTGGACATTCCCACATAGTGCCATAACGTCCTTCACAGGAAATGATTCTGGATTCGAACACCCAGTTTTCTAAGTCTGTGGAAGAGAATAATACGGCGCTGCCTGTTCCATCTTCTACTCGTGCAACAGCAAGTACATAGTAGTAATCCCCACTCTTGAATATTTTTGGATCACGGAAGTCGATATCACTGATTCCTTCTGGAAGCTTATCTGCACCAATAATTGGATTCACAGACATTTTTTCATAATTAATACCATCACCGATTGCTGCACACTGATGCTGATAGCCGTGAAGGTCTTCTGGCATATTTTCACGGCCATATACGCCTGTATATACAAGAAGCTGTCTTCCATCTTCTAATTCTAATGCCGTTCCGGAAAATACACCTCTTTCATCAGCTGCAGTATCTGGTGCTAAAGCACAAGGAAGATATTCCCATGTAACGAAGTCTTTTGTTTTTGCATGACCCCAGTGCATTGGACCCCAGGTTGTTGCATATGGATAGTACTGATAGAATAAATGATATTCTCCTTTGTATACGGAAAATCCATTTGGGTCATTCATCCAGCCGATTGCTGGTGTTAAGTGAAATGCTGGTCTTTCGGCATCTGCACTTGCTGTAAATTCTGCTTCGTACGCTCTTGCGTTTTCTAATGTCATTGCTTTCATGGTTTTTATCTCCTCGTGATTATTTGTTCGCTCTCGTTTCTGATTCGTATTTATTGATAACCTGCACTGGCAGGGTGATTCGGTTTTTCTTTACTGTTTTTTGATCTATCTGAAGCAAAAGAAGCTTTACGGCTTCTCCTGCAATTTTGTCAATCTGCTGTCTGATGCAGCTGATTTCCGGATAAAACATTCTGACGGCATCTGTCCCATCATAGGCTACGATTTTTAAATCTTCCGGAATTTTAATTCCCCTCGAATGCGCCTCGATTCCATACTGAATCGCTGCAAAGTCTGTCGCCATAATTCCATCGATATCCGGATACTTGTTAAACATCTCTTTGGCCTGACTTCTGTAAGCATCTGCACTGGTTAGTCCTAAGCTTAAGGTTTCGTGATAAGAAATTTTTGATTTTTTCTTCGCTTTCTTCATCGCACTTCTTACCGTCTTTTCAAATGCGATGTGTCTTTCCACAAATGGAAAAAGCTTTGTGGAAATTTCATGTTCTTTATCCCTGTCTTTGATTTCCTCATTCACCGTATCTCGCACCTGAAAAATGTGCCTGCATCCGGCGTCAAGTAACATCTGCGCCGCTTCTTTTCCACCCTTTTTATGGTTGGAACAAACCATTGGAATGTCTTCTGATAAGATACTGTCAATGGATACCATTGGTCTTTTAATTTCAGCATAACTGCCTTGCTTTAACAGATTTGATGTTGTAATGACTCCATCCACTAAGTTTCTTTTCAGCATGTCTAAAAATGCTTCTTCATTGGTTTCTTCTCCATCGCTGCAGCACAGCATGGTTTTATATCCCTTTTTTCGAAGCAAATATTCAATTTCTTTTAAAAGTGCCGCAAAGAACAAATCGGAAACATCCGGTAAGATGACTGCAACGGTATTCGTTTTGTTCTGTTGCAGATTTCTTGCTAATTCATTCGGTACATAGTTCATCTCTTCAATGACTGCCTGTACCTTCTGTCTTGTTTCCTCCGACACATATCCTGTCCCATTGATTACTCGGGACGCTGTTGCAATACCAACCCCTGCTTTTTTTGCAACATCTGTAATACTTGCCATGATTACCTCGTTTTAAACTGTATACCTTCTATATTTTCAAGCTCATAGATCTTCTAAAAATCTTTATGAACCTGTAATTCTTTTTTAAGCAACCTTGTGGAAACCTTTCCACAGAAAAACTTTAAAAAGTGTGGAAACCTTTCCACAGAACGGTACTATATTATACTGATGAATCGTTTCTGTCAAGAGGTCATTTTTAGAAATTTTGCTTAATTCACTAAAATTCTTTCTATCATTACCATATGTATCTGGGGCAAATCAAAAAAGAACTTCGCATGCGAAGTTCTTTTTGATCATCTTTCTATTTTGCCTGCACTGTAATACTGATATTACAGTCGGATACGAATCTGCCATCGACCGCAAGGCTGTAATCTACGCCAAGTTCCATCTTGGTTTTGGTTTCCACAAAATCAATTTTTGTGGTCGTAATGCCCATAAGCATCGTTCCAAACGGAGTGTTGTAAAAAGTCAGATTCTCTTTGTTTTTTTCAAATACCATATGGCTGCTTCCAGGACCTTTACGGATGACATCCACCTGATCTCCAGAAATTTTCACAGTATTTTTTGTCACTTCACCATCTTCATCATATTCATCATAGAGAAGATAATGTTTGTTATTTCTAAAATGATAGGTACCAGGCACCATTAATTCAATGGGATCTCCGGCTCCATTGGCATCCTGCTGAACACCGGATACCGTAATTAAAACATCTTTTGTCATAAATCTATATTCCTAACTAATATTTTTCAATATCGATATTCTGAACCTCTTTTACGTGATGAGTCAGCACATTATTAGCAAATGATACGAAGCTGTCGTTAATATCACTGGCATAATATTCATATCGTGGAGGTTCTTTTGTTTTTCTGAGCATATCATTCGTTTCTAGAAGAGCCTTTAAGGTTTTCGCAGTCTCAAATGCCGGATTAACAAGCTTGACATGCTGTCCCACAAAACGCTTGATCGGACTGTACAGCAAAGGATAATGCGTACATCCCAAAACAATCGTGTCAATTTCATATTGATGAAATTCACTTAAATATCGGCGAATCATATCATCCGTCACGCGATCCTCAATCATACCTTCTTCTACTAATGGTACAAACAGTGGACAAGCCTTTGTAAACACCACATTATCCGGATTTAATTCATGAAGATACTGTTCATAGATACGGCTTTTTACCGTTGCTCTTGTGCAGATGACCCCGATTCGGTTATTTCTTGTAGCCATATTCGCAGTAACTGCACCTGGTTCGACAACACCGATGATTGGAATATCAAACTCCTTCTGAAGAACATCTAATGCAAGTGCACTCGCTGTATTACATGCAATCACGATTGCCTTAACATCCTTTGTCTTTAAGAAACGACAAATCTGTTCGGAAAATCGAATAACTGCGTCTTTTGACTTTGTACCATAGGGTACTCTTGCTGTATCACCAAAATATATTAAATTTTCAT
>JAZUED010000016.1:0-5081 GCA_045640005.1 Candidatus Fimousia sp. | reverse complement strand
GTTCATCTCCTTTTTATATTTTATTTAAATATATTAAATTTCTTCAGTTTTTACATAGCGAGGTCGGGCTTTTACTTCTTCGTAAATTTTTGAAATATAGATTCCAATTATACCAAGACTAATCATAATAACACTTCCAACGAATAGTTCAATGATGATGACGGTTGTAAAACCACCTAAAGCGGTTCCATTCGCCTTTTGAATCAAAGAATTCATGCCAAGAATAACTGAAATAATTAGCATAATCACACCTAAGAATGTGACAATCTGCATTGGTGCGGATGAGAATGAGGTAATGTTATTCACCGCATATTTCATCAATGCCCAGCTGCTCCACTTAGATTCACCCGCAATACGTTCTTCTACTTCAAACTCAACAGATATAGTTTTAAAACCTACCCATGATGATAGTGCTCTGAAAAACGCATTCTTTTCTTTCATATTAAGCAATACATTAACTGCCTTGCGGTCTAAAAGCTTAAAATCGGATGCTCTCTCCATATCGATATCGGAAGCTGTAGTAATGATTTTATAGAATAATCTTGCAAATGCTCCGTGAAGGAATGATTCTTTCCCGCGGTCGGACTTTACTCCTTCAATTACTTCGAAGCCCTCTTCCCACAGGCGATACATGTCTACGATCTTTTTTGGTGGATGCTGTAGATCACAGTCAATTACAACAACACAATCACCTTTGGCTTTTTCAAGCCCGGCAAATATTGCAGCCTCTTTTCCGAAATTTCTCGAAAAACGAACACCATGGATTCGTTGATCTGTTTTAGCAAAATTTTGTACTTCGATCCATGTATCATCCTTTGAACCGTCATCAACATATACTAGTTCAAATTCAATACATTCTGCGTCTAAAATCGACGTGATTTTGTTATAAGAATGCCCAATATTTAATTTCTCATTATACGCAGGAATTATAACTGATAGCATTCTATTCCAAACCTCACTAATTACTTGATTCCTTTAAAAGGTATTTTTCTGTTTTCAATGATTTTCTTTGGGTTATCATAAAGTAATTTCTTAGCAAAATCATAAGAGTATACATCTTCAAGATAATCACAAAGATCTTCCATAAAAGTCGTACGTCTTCTACTGCTATGAGCATCAGTTGCAACACAGGTTACCAGATTATGATCTAATAAATAGTCACTGACTGCCTTACATTCATCACCAAAGCTTCCAAGTACACTTCCACGGTTAATCTGAATCAGACAACCAGCATGGCCCCATGTATAAATCCATCTAGGATCATCCTGGATGGCATAATAACGCTCTGGATGAGCTATGATAGGAATACAGCCATTTTCCATAAGCTGCATCAGACGAATCTCCATTACGGCTGGATCTTCATCAAATTCAAACTCAACAAGATAATAATCCGAATGGTTCAATGATATCAGTTTGTTCTCATTAATCTTACTGATTGTATCTCTCTTCATATAGATTTCCTGTCCTGACAATACAGTAAGTGGAATTCCTTCTTTATCAAGTTCTCTACGAAAATCATCAAGATGATATTGAAAACGATCGCCATAATAATTCTGAAATCTAGCTCTTGCATTATCTAAACCGGCATGTGGTGTAGCAACGATCACACTAGTACCACTCGATACTGCAATATCTGCCATATCAAGTGCCATATCCATATTGTAAGCTCCATCATCAATTCCAGGAAGAATATGTGTGTGGATGTCAATCATAATAACACCTTCTTTTTACTTATCGTAGCTCTTTCCATAATAATTTGTATTGTAAGCAATGTTAGAGCTTTCTACCCCATTGATTACACAACCATAAATAGGTTTACGGCTTAATGCTATATTAGACATGCCTTCACGAATTGTCTTAACTGTTACACCATCATAACGAACAACGTATACAATACCATCAGCGAACTGAGCAAAATTAGAGGCATCAGTAAGCATTGCGGAAGGTGGTGTATCTAAGATTACATAATCATATCGTTCCTGAATGTCAGAAATAAATTTACGGAAATTCTCTCCATAAATTGTTGCCATCGGATTATCTAATGTAATACCAGTAAAGATCATATCAAGTCCCCACTCATCAAAATGCTGGATAATATCATCTACAGGGATATGACCATCTACTGCTTCCATAATATTAGGTACGGAAGATGTATCAAAACCAATAACTTTTGCAGTAGAAGGGTTTCTAAAGTCACAGTCTACTACGAGTACTTTATAATCTCGCTTTGCAAGAGACATTGCAAGGTTTACAGAAATTGTAGATTTTCCTTCTCCTGGTACGGAGCTTGTAACAAGGATTGTCTTTCTTCCATATTTCTTAGAATCGCGATCAATTCGACCAGAAATCTTACGAATACTTTCTGTAAAAGAATAAGGTACAAGATCATTAAAAATATGCATACTACGATCTACTTCACGGTTACGACGTTTAAATCGAATAGCTGGTACAGATGCAAGACAATGAACATTTAAATTTTTCTTTAAATCTTCTTCTCTACGTATAGTTTCATAAGTAAATGCATAAATTAATAAAATGACTGCATCAACAGCAAGACCACTACCTATACCGTACATAAGAATATTTTTTAAGCCCATCTGATTTGATGCAACTGTTGCCATTCCAGATTCATCCACATGTTCTAATGTAATGAGTCCAAATACATATCGACCAATAGCTGGAATATTCTTGACAGATGAGTTAAGAACACGATAAACTATTTCATTGTTCGGTCCTGTAACAGATAAAGTAAATACATCTAAAGTTTCTTCACCTTTTAAAGAAATTTTACAAGCATCAAACTGTTCAGCAGTAATATCTTCCAAATCGTCAAGGACACGATCCTTAAATGCTCTTGATTTTAAAATCTGTGGAAGTGTATTTTTAATTTCTGATCCATCCACAGCACTTGTTTCATCTTCATCATCTTTTAATTTAAAAATCATAAAAGATGAATATTCCGGTTCATAAATAAAGGTACTGTATGCGAAGGAAGCACCTAGACCAATAATCGGAATGATCAATAATAAAATCCAGAATTTTTTAATTCCTTTAAATACATCAGCGAGAATCGCTATAATATCAATTCTTTCGTCCTGCATTCTATTCTTCCTCCTCGTATCTACGTCTTCTTAGTCCTTTAGAGTTGCCAGTTTCCCCTCTACCTCTATAAGCGTAGCCATGATTTCTGTTCATAGACTATTTGTATCCATAATGTTTATTATAGGAACGATCATAGCTACTTCCTGCATCAATCGCTCTTGTCTTTACACCATTTAAGATACATCCTAAAAGCTTGCATTTTGATCTTCGGAAAATATCGATACCATCATTAATATCTCTAACATGAGATCCATTCTGTGCAACAACCATAATACCTGCTTCACATACATTTAAAAATTCTTCTGTATCGGCAGATACAAATAATGGAGGTGTATCTACGATGATATAATCGTATTCAGATTTTAATTCGTCAAAAATATCTTTCATTCTCTGAAGAATCATTAAGTCATTTGTTTCCTGAAAACTCTTGTCTCCAGCAAGAACTGTTAATCGAGTATCCTTATCATAAACTGCTGCTTCTTCAAAAGAGGCATTTCCTGTAAAGAAATCACATGCCTGTTTAAATTCATCGCTGTAAGTTAAATTAAGAAGTTTGTGCTGAGAAGGTTTTCTAAAGTCAGCATCTACAAGAAGAACATCTTTTTCTCTTTGTGCTAGTGTTAAGGCAATATTTGTCGCAACAGTAGATTTTCCTTCATTTTCACTGATGGATGTGATCATAAGTACTTGCTTGTCAACAATATCTTTATTGTTTTCGTCACCCATCATGTATTCAACCTTTGTAGCGATTTTCTGATAGGTTTCTGTAAATCCAAAACTAATAGCAGGGTTATTAATCGTGAGTCCAATATTTCTCTGACCTGAGATTTTATTTTTCACACCATTGTTTACTTGTTCATAGTAAATCGTACCAAATAATTTAGTATCTAATTTCTTTTCAACTTCACTCTCATTCTTAATATCATCTTTTAATAAATCATATAATGACACAATGATAATTAATACTAACAATACAATCAGAAATACTCGTAAAATACTAAGCCATTCATCTAATTTTGTTCTTGATGGGACAGGTGTATTCATACTGTCAAGTACGGTAATAGAATAGTCACCTACTAAATCACTTAATGCACCATTATAATTCTCTAAAACTCCCTTCATAACAGAAACAGCATTTTTCGGAGAATTAGCAACAACTTTAAATACAATTAGGTTTGTATTTTCAATCTGGCTACAGGATAAGGTTCCCTCTAAATGATCTACTCCCATTTTAGCAGCGATTTTCTTCTGAAAAAGTCCCATATCAATTACTTCCTGGAAACCTTGTGCAGCTTCAACCGCACTATACTGGCGGTTATAAGAGTTTGCATATGTTTTAGAAGATACACTTAATGTAGTCTGAGTAGTAAATGTAACATGTCCGGTAAAGGTCGCAATAATACCATATAGCATTGCAACAGTTGCTGCAATCAATACTAAATATAAACCTTCTTTTACCATTCGTCTAGAAATACTGGAAAAGTCGATGACTAGTCCACGGCGTTCAATATTATCATTATTTCCCATTGTCTAATCACCCTTTCTTAATCTTCAACAACTACAATCATTGTACTGTAGCCTTTTACTCCATTATATTTTACTTTGAAACGTACTTTATATACACCAGCTTTATTAATATCCACTTCACTGTCATAAGAAATGCTGCTGGAAGGTATTGTTACATTCGGAACCAGATGTGTTTCCTTCGTTTCCTTTGGTTTTGCTTTTCCGGAAATCTGATATAAAGAACTTCCTATCTGAACACATTTGATGTAATCACGACTGCTGAATTTCTTTCCTTTCTTTGTATAAACAATATAATCATTCAATGCAACCTGTGGAAAGGAAGCTGGATTATCAACTTCATGAATGATATATGGAATATTCATTGAAGTAGTATCGCCTGCACTATTTGTAACAGAAACATTATACGTAATCTTAGTGGAGTTCGATGTATAAGTGTACTTACTATTATCAAT
>JAZUED010000015.1:0-8429 GCA_045640005.1 Candidatus Fimousia sp. | reverse complement strand
CCCGCTTGGCCTCCGACTTGATACGAGCCTGAGCTTCACAGTAAGAATCGAAGTCTTTAAGGATGAAGTACATATCCTGATTTAATAAAGTATCATATAATGGTCTGAATAAATCAGGGTTTTCTGGGGAGTAGAAGCCATTGATTAACTGTGTTAATACTTTACGAATGTTGTCATTGCTATTGTAGATATCTCTTGGATAGTATCCACCATTCTTTTCGTAATCCATAACTTCTTCTGCGCTTAAACCGAAGATGAAAGCGTGTTCTTCGCCAACTTCTTCAACGATTTCAACGTTAGCACCGTCCATTGTACCAAGTGTTAATGCACCGTTTAACATGAACTTCATGTTACCTGTACCAGAAGCTTCACGGGAAGCTGTAGAAATCTGTTCGGAAACATCAGCTGCTGCAAAGATCCATTCTGCGTTGGATACACGGTAGTCTTCGATGAATACAACTTTGATTTTTCCATCGATTGTTGGATCGTTGTTGATTTTCTTCGCTACGTTGTTGATTAACTTGATTGTTAATTTAGCTGTGTGGTAACCAGCTGCTGCTATAGCACCAAATACAAATGTTCTTGGAGTGATATCCATATGTGGATGTTCTTTAATCTGGTTGTATAAGTGCATTACATGAAGGATATTTAATAACTGACGTTTGTATTCATGTAATCTCTTAACCTGACAGTCAAAGATAGATCTTGGATTAACTTCAACATCGTTGTGTTCTTTGATGTATCCAGCTAAACGAAGTTTGTTTTTGTATTTGATATTTAAGAATTCCTGCTGAGCTTTTGCATCGTCAGCGTAAATTGCTAATTTTTCAAGATGTGGAAGGTTTGTAATCCATTCATCACCGATTTTGTCTGTGATCCAGTCTGCTAATAATGGGTCACCATGTAATAAGAAACGTCTCTGTGTGATACCATTTGTCTTGTTGTTGAACTGTTCTGGTCTCATTTCATAGAAGTCTTTTAATTCACGTTTCTTTAAGATTTCTGTATGTAATCTAGCTACACCGTTAACGGAATAGGAACCTGCGATTGCAAGGTTTGCCATACGAACCTGTCCATCGTAAAGAATTGCCATGGAAGCAATCTTTTCTGGCTGGTTTGGATATTTTTCTTCGATTTTCTTAACAAATCGAGCGTGGATTTCTTCAACGATCTGGTATACACGTGGAAGTAATCTGGAGAATAATTCGATTGGCCATTTTTCAAGTGCTTCAGCCATGATTGTGTGGTTTGTGTAAGCACATGTACGGCATGTGATATCCCAAGCGTCATCCCATCCAAGACCTTCTTCGTCAACTAAGATTCTCATTAATTCAGCTACTGCTACTGTTGGATGAGTATCATTTAACTGGAAAGCTACCTTGTTTGGTAATTCATGGATATCGTCATTGTATGCTTTGAAACGGTCAATTGCATTCTGTACGGAAGCAGATACGAAGAAATACTGCTGTTTTAAACGTAATTCTTTACCAGAGTAGTGGTTGTCATTTGGATATAATACTTCGGAGATTGTACGAGCTAAGTTCTGTTCTTCAACAGCCTTCTTGTAGTCACCCTGATCAAAAGAAGATAAGTTGAATGTCTGAATAGCTTCTGCATCCCAGATACGAAGTGTGTTAACAACACCATTGCCGTATCCTAAGATTGGCATATCATAAGGAACAGCTTTTACCTGCTGGTAACCTTTCTGAACGAATTTTCTGTGACCTTTGTCATCATATTCTACTTCAACATAACCACCGAATTTAACAGTTTTGGAATATTCGCTACGGCAGATTTCGAATGGGTTTCCATCTTTTAACCAATCATCTGGTTCTTCTTTCTGGTAACCATCAACGATTGCCTGTTTGAACATACCATAGTGGTAACGGATACCACAGCCATATGCTGGATAACCAAGAGTTGCAAGAGAGTCTAAGAAACAAGCTGCAAGACGGCCTAAACCACCATTACCTAAAGCAGCATCTCTTTCCTGGTCTTCGATTACGTTGATATCAATTCCTAAATCATCTAATGCTGCAGCGATTTCGTTGTAGCATTTTAAGTTGATCATGTTGTTACCTAAAGCACGACCCATTAAGAATTCCATGGATAAATAGAATACAGTCTTTTTGTTCTGATCTTTGTACTCCTGCTGAGCTTTAATCCAGTCATCCATCATTAAGTCTTTTACTGCATAACAAACAGCTGTATAGATCTGTTTGTCAGAAGCTTCAGATAAACTTTTACGGCAAATATTTTTACAGTAGTTTTCTACAGATTTGATAAATGCTTTTTTCTTAAATTTTTTCATAATTAACCTCTTTCGTAAAGACAGAGCGGTTTTTATAAAACCGCCCTGAAATTAAGCGTTACATTAACGTATTTTCGTAGAAACTAGATTCTTTCTACACCTAATACTACTTTTTCTCCATTAATATTCCATTCTTTTGTATAACCAAATACTCCGTCTAATGCAATCGTTTCACATAATACATCATTTTTGATCATTTGTCCATTTTTCTCAATAATTTCGGCAATTTTACCATTTTCAGCTGCGGAAACCTTGATTTTATCAGTAACTTCGAACCCTGCTTCCTTACGCATTGTCTGAATTTTACTAATGATTTCACGAACAAATCCTTCTTCAACGAGCTCTGGAGTAAGGTTTGTATCAAGAACAACTGTTACGCCAAAGTTCTGTTCTGTTACATAACCTTCCTGTTTGATCATCTGGATTAATAATTCTTCTTCTTCTAATTCAACCGGCTGACCATTTACTTCAAATGCGATTTTGCCATTTGCATCTAATTCAGCTTTTGCTGCATTACCATCGATTTCGCTTAAGTAAGCACGGATACCATTTACTAATTTACCGTATTTTCTACCTACGAAACGAAGGTTTGGTTTGAATTCATATGTTGTGAAGGAAGATACATCGTCTGTAAATTCTACTTCTTTCACATTTAATTCGTCAGCAATGATTTCTTTAAACATTGCATCAAGTTCTTTTTCAGCTCTTACATACATCTTGCCGATTGGCTGTCTGTTTTTGATACCGGATGCGTTACGGCAAGCACGACCAAGTACAACTGCCTTTAATAATTCATCCATATCTGCTTCTAAGTCTGCATCGATGAAGGCTTCATTTGCAACTGGGAAGTCACATAAGTGAATACTTTCTGGAGCATCAGCGTCTACATTCTTAACTAAGTTCTGGTAAATGTCTTCTGTAAGGAATGGAATCATAGGTGCTGCAACCTTAGCGATCTGAACTAATGCTGTGTAAAGAGTCATGTAAGCATTGATCTTATCCTGTTCCATGCCTTTTGCCCAGTAACGGGAACGGGAACGACGAACATACCAGTTAGACATATCATCTACGAATTCCTGTAATGCTCTAGCAGATTCTGGAATTCTATAGTTTGCTAAGTTGTCATCCACTTCTTTTGTTACGGAGTTTAACTTGGATAATAACCATTTATCCATTAAGGATAATTTGTCATATTCTAATTCATATTTTGTTGGATCGAAGTTATCGATGTTTGCATAGAGTACATAGAATGCGTATGTATTCCATAATGTACCCATGAATTTATTCTGACCTTCTTTTACAGCTCTTCCGTGGAAACGGTTTGGTAACCATGGAGCAGAGTTTACATAGAAGTACCAACGGATAGCATCTGCACCGTATTCTTCTAATGCGTCAAATGGATCTACCGCATTTCCTTTGGACTTACTCATCTTCTGTCCATTTTCACCCTGAACATGGTCTAAAACGATAACGTTCTTATAAGGAGCCTTGTTGAAGATTAATGTGGAGATTGCAAGTAAGGAGTAGAACCATCCACGAGTCTGGTCAACTGCTTCGGAGATGAAGTCAGCTGGGAACTGTGCTTCGAATAAGTCTTTATTTTCAAATGGATAGTGATGCTGAGCAAAAGGCATTGCACCGGAGTCGAACCAGCAGTCAATTACTTCAGGTACTCTCTTCATCTGCTTACCACAGCAAGGACATGTAATTGTTACAGCATCGATGTATGGACGATGAAGTTCGATTTCATCTGGGCAGTTATCAGACATAGATTTTAATTCTTCGATAGAACCGATTGCATGCTGATGTCCACATTCACATTCCCATACGTTAAGTGGTGTTCCCCAGTAACGGTTACGGGAGATACCCCAGTCCTGAACGTTCTTTAACCAGTCACCAAAACGACCTGTACCGATTGTTTCAGGAATCCAGTTGATTGTGTTGTTATTTCTGATTAAGTCTTCCTTCACAGCTGTCATCTTGATAAACCAAGATTCACGTGCATAGTAAATAAGTGGTGTATCACATCTCCAGCAGTGTGGGTAGCTATGTTCAAACTTAGGAGCGTCAAATAATAATCCGCGGTCTTCTAAGTCCTGTAAGATAGGCATATCAGCCTTCTTGCAAAATGTTCCTGCCCAAGGTGTTTCTTCTGTCATTTCACCTTTACTGTTTACTAACTGTAAGAATGGTAAATCATATTTCTGACCAACCTTGTTATCGTCTTCACCGAATGCAGGAGCGATATGAACAACACCAGTACCATCTGTTAATGTTACGTAGCTGTCACATACAACATAGTGGCCTTTTTTGTTTAATTCGCCGAAGCTGTATAATGGTTCATATTCTTTGTATTCTAAATCTTTACCTACATAGGATTCTAAGATTTCTACATCTTCGCCTAATACAGTAGAAACTAATGCTTCTGCCATATAGTATGTATATTCGCCTGCTTTTACCTTAACGTATGTTTCTACTGGGTTTACACAGAGAGCTACGTTAGAAGGTAATGTCCAAGGTGTTGTTGTCCATGCTAAGATAAATGCATCTTCATCTTTAACCTTGAAACGAACAACTGCGGAACGTTCTTTTACATCTTTATATCCCTGAGCTACTTCGTGGGAGGATAAAGGTGTACCACAACGTGGGCAGTAAGGTACGATCTTGTGACCTTTGTATAATAATTTTTTGTTCCAGATTTCTTTTAATGCCCACCATTCGGATTCGATAAAGCTATCGTGGTAAGTTACATATGGATCATCCATATCAGCCCAAAAACCTACTGTTCCGGAGAAGTCTTCCCACATACCTTTGTATTTCCATACAGATTCTTTACAGTGATCGATAAATGGTTCTAAACCATATTCTTCAATCTGTTCTTTTCCGTCTAAGCCTAATAATTTTTCTACTTCTAATTCTACTGGAAGACCATGTGTATCCCAACCAGCTTTACGAGGAACCATGTTCCCTTTCATTGTCTGGTAACGAGGAATCATATCTTTGATTACACGAGTTAAAACGTGACCGATATGTGGTTTTCCGTTTGCAGTTGGAGGTCCATCATAGAATGTATAGCTTGGGCTTCCTTCTCTTAATTCAATACTTTTTTCGAAAATTTTGTTTTCATTCCAAAACTTAACTGTCTTTTTTTCATTTTCAACGTAGTTTACGTTTGGACTAACTTTCTTGTACAGCATGTACGCTTCCTCCTTTTTCAAATTTGGAAATGTGTAATATATAAAATAGAGTTTCGCTCGCGAAACTCTCGCGCCGAGCGCGGTCGCGTTAGCGACATTTACTTATCCGGGGAGTGTGCATCCACACGGAGTGCTTTTTTTATGATATAGGTTTCCTATATCATAAAAAAAGCCTCCATCCTGCAAACAGGATGAAGGCCATAAACAGCATTCATTATACCACCCATTTCACATACAATCATATGTTATCCATATAACGGTGGACACCGGCCTGGCCTACTTAATTTCAGCTGGCAGCTCAGAAGTGATATTCACCAGATTCTACTCATACCGGGCTCACACCATCCCCAGCTCGCTCACACTTTCAAAATAAGGCTACTGTCTTCATCAACGCTTTTACTTATTCAATTGATTTCAAATAAAAATCACTTGCATATTCTATTATATATCATAAAAATTGTCAAGTTTTTTATGGATTAATGGCTTAACAAAGCCTTTTTTCGCATTTTTCAGATTTTAATACTTCCAGTAAATAATGATCTTATTCATATTCTTTTCATCAATATAAGAACATGTCACTTTCCCCTTGACATGATATTTTCTGTGAATTCGATCCATTCCATCCTGGGTAAAATCATCTAAAATATCATCTTTTGCATCATAATAGGCATCATCATTTGCAAACTTGAACGTAGAATTTGACGATTTCTGATCAATATCATAACAAATCAGATTCCAGATTTCATCTCTGTCATAGCTCGTAAAATATCTCTGATTTACACAATAATAATACCAGTCAAGGCTCTCACACTTAGGATAATCAAAGAGTGATGTATCCTTCTGATGCGTCTTCTGTAAGAGTTCATCATTGCACAGCATGTAGTCATAAGTAATACCGTCTGTTGTTACGCCATTCCCATCATAGTTTGGATCACCCCAGGTAGCATCCAGATGATAATATTTGCCGTTACAAATGACGATGTTCCATGCATGCGCGCCACGTCCGGTTGAAGTTTCGGCCGTCCCAGACACATACGTACAGAAGATACCCTGCTTTTGCAACAAATACTGAATTGCTTTCGAATAACCTGCACATACGGATTTCTTGCCAATCAATACACTGTCGATGTACTGATTATTTGGTGCCCCTTCCTGATAGTCTGTATTCTTTATCACGAAGCGATAGGTCGCTAAAATCTTCTGGTATTCATTCTTACCCTCGTTGTCTTTCGCGATTTTCTTCGCTATTTCTTCCATCTTTGCGGACTTTTCTCTAATCTCATTCTTCGTATACACATACTCAGGTTCAAGAGTCATACTAAATCCGATTTTCAGATAATAAAGCTTGTAACTTCCACGGCACCAGAAAATCTCCGGATGATCGTAAAGCACAGCATACCAAATTTTCTCAACTTCATCGCTGTCTCTCGTCTTAAGCTTAATTGATTCCTCCAAATCCATAAGCCCCTGATACAAATCATCATAGACGCTCTGCTCCTTAGCAGAAAGCTGCCCCCTGTGATAATAGGTTTCTGCCTTTTCATTCCCCGCTTCCGGCTCCACTCTCTGCGCTGTCGTTGCCTCTTTTCCAACCTCAATATTTTTTATGGTATTGTATCCGCCTGTCATAAAGCAGTAAATGCCCCCGACAAGCATTAAAAGAATAATGATGCGAAGGAGACATCCCCCACAACCTGAACTTTTTCGTTCCATAAATTGATACTCCTATAAAAATACGCATTCTGCGTTAATCTTCAGTCTAATCTTCCAATAATCTCTTCATATCGTCTGGAAGCTGTGACACAAACTCCATACTTTTCTTCGTGATCGGATGCTCAAATCCAATTTTATAACAATGCAACGCCTGACGGGAAATATCCTGAAAGTCTGGATTATATAAAAAATCACCAGGAAGAGGATGCCCTATATGCTTCATATGAACACGAATTTGATGTGTCCTTCCTGTCTCTAATACAATTTTAAGAAGTGAATACTTATCTCCACTTTTTATTGTTTCATAATGCGTAATGGCATCTTTCCCTTTTATCAGATCTATCTGACGCTCAATAATCGATCCCTCTACACGTCCAATTGGTGCATTAATTATTCCCATGCCTTTTACACATCCACTGACAACTGCCATATATTCCTTATGAAACAATCCATTTTTCACCGCTTTGGACATAATTGCTCCAGCAAGCATATGTTTAGCAAGAATAACAACACCACTTGTATCTCGATCTAAACGATTAAGGCAGCGAAAAACATATTTTATTGCCTGTCTATTGTAATACCCCATCACAGCATTCGCTAAAGTTCCATAATGATGATTAATCGACGGATGAATCGCCATTCCTGCCGGTTTATCCACTACAAGGATATCTTCATCCTCATAAAGGATCTTAAGTGGTAGATTCTCTGCCTCAATATTTTCTGAGGTTGCCGTTTCAAAAATTGTCACTATCAGTGTAGTGCCTTCTTTTAAACATGTTCCTGCTGAAACACAATTCCCATTAATAGAAAATGCTCCCTCTTGCTTTTTAAGTGTAGAGATACTTTTTCTTGTGTAGCCCTGCTGTCGTAAAAAATATGCAATTGTCATTCCATTTTCACTAGGTGTAATTTCATAATTAACAATTCGTTTCATAACATAAATTTAGCTTATACTATCTGTTCTTCAAAGGCTTGTGTAACCTTGCCCTTTAGGTCAGTGAGCATGGTATTCGCCTGCTCTTTGGTCATCTCATCTTCTCCCAAAACAAGTATCGTCTGCAGATAATTATTCATATCATGTCTGATATCTCGAAGCTTCTCATTCTGTTTATTCGCAAGCTGATAGGATTCATAATGATAATCCTGTTCTTTTTGCATTTCTTCCATGAGTGCTTCCTGTTCCTTCTTAGCAATATGACTACGAAGAA
>JAZUED010000014.1:0-2475 GCA_045640005.1 Candidatus Fimousia sp. | reverse complement strand
TTGAAGTAGAACGTATGGATCCTCTCTTTAAAGATGAAGACGAATACTCAGATTTCTTATTAAGACACAGCCAGCACAAAGTCGTAAAGGGCAATTTAAGCTCTTATCGTGGCAACTGTTTCTTAGGAATCGACGCGGGTTCTACAACAACAAAGGTGGCTTTAGTTGGAGAATCCGGACAGCTTTTATATAGCTTCTACTCCTCTAACAACGGAAGCCCTTTAAATACTACCATCAAAGCGATCAATGAAATCAGCGAGATTCTCCCTCATGGTGCTAAAATCGTAGCATCCTGTTCTACAGGTTACGGGGAAGCACTCATTAAAGCAGCTCTTGCCCTTGATTTTGGTGAAGTAGAAACTATCGCTCATTATTATGCGGCCGCATTTTTCAACCCACAGGTTGACTGTATCTTAGATATCGGCGGTCAGGATATGAAGTGTATCAAAATTAAGAACAACGCAGTTGACAACGTTATGTTAAATGAAGCCTGCTCCTCCGGATGTGGATCCTTCATCGAAACATTTGCCAAGGGGTTAAATTACAGCGTTCAGGACTTCGCACAGGTTGCACTGACTGCGAAAACACCGATTGACCTTGGTTCCCGTTGTACCGTATTTATGAACTCCAAAGTAAAACAGGCACAAAAAGAAGGTGCATCTGTTGCTGATATTTCAGCCGGTCTTGCTTATTCTGTTATCAAGAATGCGTTACTTAAGGTAATTAAGTTAACTGACCCGAAAGATCTTGGAGAAAATATTGTTGTTCAGGGTGGTACATTCTACAATGATGCAGTTTTACGAAGCTTTGAATTAATTTCCGGCTGCCAGGCAATTCGTCCTGATATCGCCGGCATTATGGGTGCATTTGGTGCCGCATTAATCGCAAGAGAACGTTATGTTGACGGTATGACTTCTTCCATGCTTTCCATCGACGAAATCTTAAATCTTGAAGTAACCACAAGCATGGCAAGATGTAAGGGTTGTATGAACCACTGTCTCCTTACAATCAACAAGTTCTCCGGTAACCGTCGTTTTATCACTGGTAACCGTTGCGAAAAAGGTGCAGGAAAGGAAAAGACGAATACAGAAGTTCCGAACCTGTATCAGTACAAATTAGATAGAATTTTTGGCTACAAGCCATTAAAAGAAGATAAGGCATTTCGTGGTACGATGGGGCTCCCACGTGTGCTTAATATGTATGAAAACTACCCATTCTGGTATACATTCTTTACGGATCTTGGATTCAGAGTCATTCTTTCTCCTAAGTCTTCTAAGAAGATTTACGAATTAGGTATTGAATCCATTCCAAGTGAATCTGAATGTTATCCAGCGAAGTTAGCTCATGGTCATGTAAAATGGTTGATCGATTATGGCATCAAGGATATCTTCTATCCTTGTATTCCATACGAACAGAATGAATCTCCGGATGCTAACAACCATTACAACTGTCCAATGGTAACTTCTTACGCTGAAAATATCAAAAATAACATGGATGAGCTTCGTGATGATTCCATCAATTTCATGAATCCATTCTTAGCTCTTGATAATCCGACTGCTCTTGCCCGTCGTCTTTTCGAAGAATTAGGCACTCGCTATCACATTTCCAAGCAGGAAATCATTGATGCAGTGGAAAATGCTTACACAGAGGCGGAACATGTTCGTCTTGATGTAAAAGCTAAGGGTGAGGAAGCGCTTGCATGGCTTGCGGAAACTGGAAATACTGGTATCGTTTTATGTGGTCGTCCTTACCATGTTGACCCTGAAATCAACCATGGTATTCCGGAACTCATCACTTCTTACGGAATTGCCGTTTTAAGTGAAGATTCCATCTCCCACTTAGGTAATGATATCGAACGTCCATTAATCGTATCTGACCAGTGGATGTATCATTCCAGACTTTATAAGGCTGCAAACTATGCGAAGAAACATCCACAGTTAGAAGTCATCCAGCTCTTCTCCTTCGGTTGTGGTTTAGATGCGGTTACAACTGACTGTGTAAATGATATTTTAGCGAAATCCGGACGTATCTATACAGTTCTTAAGATTGACGAAGTTTCTAACTTAGGAGCTGCAAGAATTCGTATCCGTTCCTTAATCTCTGCGGTTGGCGTTCGTAAACGTCGTGGCATCGAACCAAATCCAGTTCCTGCTAACATCAACCGTGTGGAATTTACAAAAGAGATGAAGGATTCCGGCTATACCTTACTTTGTCCTCAGATGTCTCCTATTCATTTTGACATCTTACAGTCCGCAGCGAGATCTGCAGGTTATAATCTTCAGATTTTACCTGAGATGGGCAAGGAAGGAATCAATGTCGGCTTAAAATATGTTAACAACGATGCATGTTATCCATCCTTAATTGTTGTTGGTCAGATTATGACTGCTCTTCTTTCTGGAAAATATGACATCAATAAGGTTGCTGTCATGATTACTCAGACAGGTGGTGGATGCCGTGCAACGAACTATATTGGAT
>JAZUED010000013.1:0-8221 GCA_045640005.1 Candidatus Fimousia sp. | reverse complement strand
CAACAGTATCCTTACCCACAACCATGGAAGTTTGGAACGACGTATTTACACAGTTCGACAACGATGGTCATGGCAACTACGTAGAATTAGAAAATAAAAATATCGATACAGGTATGGGTCTTGAACGTCTTGCAGTAGTCGTTCAGGATGTAGATTCCATCTTCGACGTTGACACGATCCAGGAACTTCGTGATAAGGTTTGTGAATTCGCTAAGACAGAATACAAGACAGATGAAATCAAGGATATCTCCATCCGTCTGATCACAGACCATATCCGTTCTTCAACATTTATCATTTGTGATGCTATTATGACATCCAACAACGGTCGTGGTTACGTAGTACGTAGATAAAACCGAAGTGCAGCACGTCATGGACGTTTACTTGGTATCGAAGGTAAATTCTTAGCTGAATTATCCAAGACAGTAATCTCCACATCCTGCGATGGATATCCAGAATTGGCTGAAAAGAAAGACTTTATCACAAAAGTTCTCACTCAGGAAGAAGACAAATTCAACAAGACAATCGACCAGGGTCTTTCTATCTTAGCTGACTTAGAAGCTGATTTAGAAGCAAAAGGCGAAAAGACATTAACAGGCGAAGATGCCTTCAAATTATATGATACATATGGATTCCCTCTTGATCTTACAAAGGAAATCTTAGAAGAAAAAGGCTTTGCAATCGATGAAGAAGGCTTCAACGCTTGCATGCAGAAACAGCGTGAAACAGCTCGTAAAGCTCGTAAAGTTACAAACTACATGGGTGCAGAAGCTACTGTATACGAAGAAATCGATGCAGCAATCACTTCTGAATTCGTTGGTTATGATAAATTAGAAACAGAACGTAAAGTACTTGCTCTTACAACAGAAGATGCTGTTGTAGAAGCTTTAGTAGCTGGAGACAAAGGTACAATTATCACAGATGTTACTCCACTTTATGCTACAAGTGGTGGTCAGCAGGGTGATACAGGTATCATCACAATTGGCGATGCTACATTTAAAGTAGAAGATACACAGAAATTAGTTGGTGGTAAGATTGGTCACATCGGTGTTATGGTTTCCGGTATGATCAAAGTAGATGACGTTGTTACATTAAGCGTTAATGCAGATCAGCGTGCAAAAACTGCTAAGAACCACAGTGCAACTCATTTATTACAGAAAGCTCTTAGAACTGTTCTTGGTACTCACGTAGAACAGGCTGGTTCTTCTAACAACCAGGATAGACTTCGTTTTGACTTCTCTCACTTCCAGGCTATGGAAGCTGACGAAATCAAAGAAGTAGAAGATATCGTTAATGCTAAGATCGCTGAAAATCTTCCAGTTGTAACTCAGGTTATGAGCATGGATGAAGCTAAGAAAACTGGCGCTATGGCATTATTCGGTGAAAAATACGGCGATGAAGTTCGTGTAGTTAAGATGGGTGACTTCTCCACAGAATTATGTGGTGGTACTCACGTAGCAAACACAGGTGTTATTTCCGCATTCAAGATTCTTTCTGAAACTGGTGTAGCTGCAGGTGTTCGTCGTATCGAAGCAATCACATCTGACGCAGTATTTGCTTACTATGATGAAGTAGAAGCTTCCTTAGCAAAAGCAGCAGCAGTTGTAAAAGCAAAACCAGCTGATTTAGTTGAAAGATTAGAAAAATTAATGGCTGAAATGAAAGCACTTCAGTCTGAAAATGAATCCTTAAAGAGCAAGTTAGCTCAGGGCTCTTTAGGTGATGTTGCAAACCAGGTAAAAGAAGTAAAAGGCGTTAAATTACTTGCTACAGCAGTAAAAGACGTTGATATGAACGGCTTACGTGACCTTGGTGACCAGTTAAAAGAACAGATTGGTGAAGGTGTTGTAATCATTGCTTCCGACAATGGCGGTAAAGTTAACTTAATCGCTATGGTAACTCCAGAAGCTATGAAAGCAGGCGCTCACGCTGGTAACTTAATCAAAGGCATCGCTAAATTAGTAGGCGGTGGCGGCGGTGGTCGTCCAAACATGGCTCAGGCAGGTGGTAAGAACGCAGCTGGAATTCCAGATGCACTTGCAGCAGCAGAAGGCGTGTTAGAAGGACAGATTAAATAAATTACATATGAAATAAACTACATATGAAATAAACTGCATTTCATATTCAAACAGAACGCGCTCCCGCTCAGCGGAAGACGTAGTGGTACTAAATTCAAAAGAACATATAAAAGGAGTTGACGAATGAATTCGTCGACTCCTTTTTTGTGTTCTTTTTCATTAAGTGCCAACGTCTTCCGATGGTTCTGTTTGGGATATAAATGCAGTTTATCTATGTAGTTTATTTAATGGGGGAGATGAAGGTTTGAAGGGGTAATATCTTTTAGGTCTTTTTTTATTGAGTTTTTTTATTTGATTATTTTGTTTTGATATAGAATTCTACCCCGTTTTCTTTACTTTCGCATCCATACTTAAATCCATGAAGTTTTAAGATTTCTGCAGTCACTGGTAAGCCCATCCCTGTGGAATTGTCACTTCTGTTTCTGGATGCATCCATGCGGCTCATGATATTCCAGATTTCTTTCTTCTCTGTTGGTTTTTCTACACAATCGTTGTATACACGAAGTTCGAATCCGTTCTTTCTAAGTTTATTCAATTTGACAGAAACTTTGACTGGACTATCATCAGATCGTGTTGCATATTTCATCGCGTTACTTAAATAATTGCCAATCGCCAGAGCAATCAAATCATGATTGCAGGAAATTTTAACATCTTCATCGATCGTTTGTGTAATCTCAATACCTTTTTCAAGCATGAGTGGCTCATAGGTTTCAAATTCACCAATCACGATGTCTGAGAGATTTTCTGGCTTTCGTTCTATCTTTTTGGCATTAGTCAAACGATTGTACTGAAGAAATGACATGACCAAGACATTCATTTTCTGAGCTTCTTCATAGATGGAATCCATGTAAGTAGCATTTTTTTCCGGTGCCACGCCTTCCATGACACATTCGCACTGATTCTGAATAATGGCCAATGGTGTCTTTAATTCATGGGCAACTGCGTTGGTAAATGCCTGTCTGGAATGTTCTAACTTTTCACTCCTTGTCAGGTACAGATTGATCAGCACCAGTAAAACAATCAAAAGAATGCCAAACATCCATTCCTCGGTTTTTAGCGTTTCCTGAAAATGGGAGTTATGAACTGCAGCATACAGGTTGTTCTGGCTGCTGGCTTTTAACACCACATATTTTTTTCCCTCCCAGACAAATGCTTTCATCTCATATTTTCGTTCATCTGTAAAAACAGAAAATTTGGAACCGTAATCATCGTTATCAGACACGTCCATGCTACCATTTCCATAAAATACTTCTCCATCCTCTTCATAATCACTGACAATCGATTCCTTCATCATAGAGAGGATTTCTAAATCTGTTTCCAAATCATGATCAAATGATTCATAAATCTCTCCTACCATGGCTTCATTTTCCACCCCATCAATAAATGAGGAGAAATCACCCAGATCAAAATTGACAAACATTTTCAGTTCATTTTCCGAATTGCGGGCATCAATTCTATATTGTGGTTTCTCGTCAGAAAAAACCAATTCAACAATCGGTCTATCCTTCGACTCTGGCTCATAATAGTCATCTACATTCATCAATTTCATAGAAATCGGGATGAGCTTATTGCCATCAATGTTGTAGTTTAATTCTATTATCGGTACGTTAGAAGCATCTGATAATACAACATGTGCCTCATTGAGCGTGTCACGTACCTGATCGTTCATGTAATCCGCTATATTGCAAATGTATTCGTCTCCATTGATGTCTTTTGGTAATACAATTTCATCTGAAATACCTTGGATAAACATGGTTGTGCCACTTTTCGCAATGATTCCGTCAATATTTTTCTCCAAAATACTCTCATCAGCAAGATAATATCTAGTCGGATAGAAAGAAAAACTAGAAGTTGCTGCTATTGCATTAACAAGCTCATCAATTGTTTTGCAATCCTTTAATCCATATTTTTCGAATTCAAAGAAATTATAAAACTCATCATTTCCCTTATTCCATGCATTATTCATCTCATTTTTTGTGAAATTAGATGTAGAAAACAACAATCCTAAGGTGCTTCCTGCGAATAAAACTAGGAGTGATACGACGACGATCGCGTTCATTAAAAGTCTTTTTTTCATACTAAACACCTACCTCAAACATATAACCTGCATTGACTTTTGTTCGAATGAGAGAGGCTTTCTTTCCAAGGGCTTTTCTAATTCTTTTGATTCTGGTATCAACCACTCGGTCATCCCCGTCATAGTCAAATCCCCAGATTTTATTCAAAATCATTTCCCTGCTTAAGACATGGCCTTTATTCTGCATGAGATATAATAAAAGTTGATAATCTTTTCCGGAAATCGGAAGTTCTTTTTCTCCATCTAACACTTTCATAGATGTCAGATGACATGTGATTCCACCAATGCTGATGCTGTTTTCTTTATTGATGCCACGATATCTCGCAATCATCACCTGGCATTTTCTGGTTAACACAGCAAGTGGAAACGGTTTGATGATGTAGTCATCTGCCCCAGCCAAATACCCTTTCATCAAATCTTCCTCTTCACCTAAAGCAGATAAAAAGAGTACTGGTACATCAGAAAATTCACGAATTTCTTTACAAGCTTCAATACCATTACATACCGGCATCATCACATCCATGATGATCAAGTCATAGCTCTGTTCATAGGTTTTCGCGATTGCTTCCTCACCATCTTCGGCAAGATCCACATCCATCCCCTTGAAAGTCAGATAATCATAAATGGTCTCCCTTATTTTCTTTTCATCATCAACTATAAGAATCTTACTCATGACTGCCTCCTTCATTTATGTTGTCTGTATCGTACTCCCCTGATATGTAACTTATGTGTCATATACCTGTCATATACTATTATAGCGCATATTATTTTATTAAGTGCCAACGTCTACAGATGGTTCGTTTGGGATATAAATGTAGTTTATTTAATGCAGGAGAAGGAGAGGTGCGGTCTTCGATCAGAATTCATTAAGGAAACTAAAAAAGGACATCCAAAAGGATGTCCTTCTAATCATAGTCAATTCAGACTATTTATATTTTCTTTTACGTGCTGCTTCAGATTTCTTTTTACGTTTTACGCTTGGTTTTTCGTAATGTTCACGTTTACGAATTTCCTGCTGAATACCTGCTTTTGCACAGCTTCTCTTGAATCTGCGTAAAGCGCTATCTAAAGTTTCGTGTTCTTTAACGATTACATTTGACATAGACTCACACCTAACCTCCCTCCAGTTGTAGATTGTGCACGTGTACTATACAACTGTTTGGGTTTATTTTATGCACTAATGCACTCTTAGAATTATACCATGAATACAAGATTCGTCAAGCCGTTTTTTGAAAAAATTATGAAAAAATATGAGAAAAGAAGAGAAAAGAAATGGCTTAATTATGAGCTTTTTTACGGGCACCCAGCTTGATCAGAACTTGATCAGAATCAAATCAGGCGCGGGCTTCACTCATTGCCAAAATCTATGGTATGTGTTACTATCTATTTAATATGCAAACTGATAGAATGCATATACTATGTGCAGTGAAAAACTTAACTGAAAACCTGAATCTTAAAGAGTATTCGCAAATGAGTATTCACAAAAGAAGTTTCACAAAAGACTATGCGAAAATAAGAGGTATATTATGAAACCAACCATTGTTATATATAAATCAAAATATGGCACGACACAGGCCTACGCAAAGAAAATCGCAAAGGAATTAGATACAGAAGCAATCTTAGTGGAGCAACTCAAGGAGTTTCACAAAATTGGCGAGTATGAAAATGTTGTTCTATGCCTTCCGGTTTACAACAGTGGACTTGCCGGTATGAACACAATTAAGGCCAGATACTACATGATTTCTGAAAAGAATATCACACTTTTAATAGTAGGAATGAGTGATCCGGCTGACGAAGGAAGCATCTATCATGTGATCAACAATTCCTTGACCGATAATATGAAGCGTAAATTTGATATCTATTATGCGAATGGAAAGATGCGCTACAATGGATTGATGTTTGCGGACAAGCTTTCCTGGAACAATTGGATGAAGAGACTTGCAAAGGTGCCAGTAGATGAACTTAATGATAAGCAGAAAGAAATGCTTGAACATGCGAAGGACCGCGTAGATTTCTATGATGAATCCATGGTGGAATCCCTGATTGCACATGTGAAAAATATTTAAGGAGAACAGTAACTACATGAACTTAATTGAAATAGATTTTCAGCTGCCGGGCGAGTACGCGGCAAATGTTTTCGGACAGTTCGACAGCTTCATGAAAAAAATTGAAAAGACACTTCATATTTCGATTGTTTTACGAGGCGACTCTGTAAAATTAATCGGAAAAGAACGAGATGTAAAAAAAGCAAAAGAAGTGATCGACAGCCTTTCTGAACTTGCAAAAAGAGGCAATCAGGTGACAGAACAAAATGTCAACTACGCTCTTGCTCTTTCCATGGAAGATAAAGCAAGCGATATCGTTGGACTCGATAAAGAAGTCATTTGCCATACTGTGCAGGGAAAAGCAGTAAAACCAAAAACACACGGACAGAAAGATTACATCGATGCAATCAATAACAAGATGATTGTATTTGGTGTAGGACCAGCCGGAACCGGTAAAACTTATCTTGCCATGGCAGCAGCGATTACCGCATTTAAAAATAATGAAGTAAACCGTATTATCATGACAAGACCAGCCATCGAAGCAGGAGAAAAATTAGGTTTTTTACCAGGTGACTTACAGAGCAAAGTAGACCCATATCTAAGACCATTATACGATGCGTTATATGAAATCATGGGTGCAGATACATTTTTAAAGAACATGGAAAAGGGCTTAATTGAAGTTGCGCCACTTGCCTACATGCGAGGAAGAACCTTAGACAATGCATTTATCGTGTTAGATGAAGCTCAGAATACCACACCAGCCCAGATGAAGATGTTCTTAACACGAATCGGTTTTGGATCCAAAGCCATCATCACCGGCGACTTAACCCAGAAAGACTTACCATTTGAAGCCAAATCAGGATTAGAAGAAGCCATCCAGGTACTTGGAAAAATCGATGACATCGGCATTTGTGAGCTGACTAATCGAGATGTTGTAAGACATCCACTTGTACAGAAAATCGTAACCGCTTACGACGATTACGAAAACAAGCAGGCGAAGAAGAAAAAGCGTTCCGAAGCGATTAAGCGCGAAAGAACTAATAATAGAAGACCAAAACAGTAAGCGGCGACGCAAAATCACAGGAGAAAAGAAAATGAGTATCATCATCGAAAATGAATACGAAGCAAAAACCTTAGAGGACTATGAAACCATCATTGAAGAAATCGTAGAAGCTGCCCTTGACTACGAAGCATTTCCTTATGAATGCCAGGTGAGCGTGACATTAGTCGATAACGAAACCATTCACGAGATCAATTACGAATACAGAGACATCGACCGCCCAACAGACGTGTTAAGCTTTCCAGCACTTATGTATGATTTCGGTGGCGACTTTGACTGGATTGAAGGCGCAGGTGTTGAAATCTGCGACCCGGAAAGTGGTGAAATCGTACTCGGCGACATCATGATTTCTATGGACAAAGTGGAAGAACAGGCAAAGGAATATGGACACAGCGAAAAACGCGAGTTTGCCTTCTTAATTGCACACAGCATGCTCCATCTCATGGGCTATGACCACATGGAAGAGGACGAACGCGCCGTTATGGAGAAAAAACAGGAAGAAATCTTACAGTCAAAAGGGTATACAAGAGACTAAAGGGGACACATTATGAGTAGTAAGAATAAAAACAGCGCAGGAAATGCTTTGATGCAGGGTGCTATTTTAGCTGCGGCATCTATTTTCTGTCGAATCATTGGTCTGCTCTACCGCAGCCCATTACGAGAAATCATTGGAGACGACGGCAACGGATTTTATTCTATTGCATACAATATTTACACAATTATTCTGCTGATCGCATCCTTCTCCATCCCACTTGCAGTATCCAAAGCCATTTCTGCAAGACTTGCAAAAGGAGAATTTAAAAATGCACAGCGAATCTTCCACGGCGCCTTAGCTTATGCAGTCATCGTAGGCGGCCTTGGATTTGTGATCTGTTTCTTTGGCGCACCATATCTGGTAACTGCAGGTGCCGTACCAGCCCTTCGTATGCTGGCACCGGTTATCTTCTTTTCCGGTATCTTAGGT
>JAZUED010000012.1:0-2208 GCA_045640005.1 Candidatus Fimousia sp. | reverse complement strand
AACAAGTTCAAGCACATCTCAGCAAGTCTTGAAACCCAGTAAATACGGGATTCTTCGCATAAGTGCATATAGCACATATTATCTCTTTGAGAACTGTGGAGCACGACGAGCTGCCCTTAAACCTGGCTTCTTTCTCCCCTTCATTCTTGAATCACGTGTTAAGTAACCAGCCTTCTTAAGTGCAGGACGATTCTCAGCGTCTGCCTGTAATAAAGCTCTTGAAATACCATGACGAATTGCACCAGCCTGACCTGTGAATCCACCACCACGTACGTTAACTAATACATCAAACTTACCTTCGTTGTTTGTAGCAACTAATGGCTGATTAACGATGATCTTCAAAGTATCTAAACCGAAGTAATCGTTCATATCTTTCTTGTTGATAACAATCTTACCTGTACCAGGTGTTAAATATACTCTAGCAACACTGCTTTTTCTTCTACCAGTTCCGTAATATCTCTCTGTTTTAGCCACTGCTTTGTCCTCCTTAATTAATACTTAATCTCTAATTCCTTAGGCTGCTGTGCCTGCTGATTATGTTCTGGACCAGCATATACATGAAGCTTTGTGATCATCTCGCGTCCTAAAGGTCCCTTTGGAAGCATACCCTTAACTGCGATACGAATAACTTCTTCTGGCTTCTTAGCCATCATCTCTTTCAATGTAGCCTCTTTCATACCACCTACATATCCTGAGTAGCTACGATAGATCTTCTGATCCATCTTCTTACCTGTTACTTTAATCTTATCAGCATTTACGATTACTACATAATCACCTGTATCGATGTGTGGTGTAAATGTTGGTTTGTTCTTACCTCTTAAAATGCTGGCAACTTCTGATGCCAAACGACCTAATGTATGTCCTGTAGCGTCTACTACATACCACTCTCTGTTAATTGTTGATGGGCTTGCCATATAAGTCTTCATGGTCTTCCTCCTTAAAAATAATCCAAATATTCTTAGTCTTAATGTATTCGACCCGTGCGCTGAAATGTCCGAAACAGCAAAATCTCATACATATCAACTATCTATCACCACTTATTCACTGCGTCTTACGATGGGAAGTCTGCGCAAATATAAGTGATTCAAACTGTGGACACCGGGGCTAAATTGGTGTTTACACAGTCTTTCCCTACTGTCACAATAAAACATTCTACCCTAAACATGCAAAACTGTCAACGTATTTTTTCAATAATTTTCTTTCTTTTTTCATCACGAAAAATAGAACACTATCCACTGTATAGCATGCTTATGCCTACCCATGATTTTGTATCAAATCGATTCACAGTTTCGCTTATAGATACTCAACCTCAACCAGTGTCAAACCACAGGCTGCCGCCTTATGCCCTGCTCTGGTACGATCTTTCGCTTCCAAAATGTTCTTTACCTCTTCAGGCGGAATCATTCCCATTCCTACCTTCAAAAGGCTACCAACAATAATTCTTACCATATTGTATAGGAAACCATTTCCATTAATACGAACCTTAACCATGTTGCCCTCACGCACAACATTGCAATAATAAATGGTTCGTACAGTGTTATCCACACCTTCCTTTGGCGTGCAAAAGCTTCGGAAATCATGCTCTCCTACTAAATAATCTGCTGCCTGCTGCATTTTCACTTCATCTAAATGATAGTAGACAAAATGAGAATACAAACGAACCATAGGATCTGGAAATTGAGAATTATATATGCGATACTCATAAGTCTTTCTGGTATCGCAATAACGTGGATGAAAATCAGGTGCCACTTCCTCTGACTTCTGAATGCGAATATCATCTGGAAGCAGATTGTTAATCGCATAGCTCATCTTATCTGGTGGCATAGTTGCATTGGTGTCAAACACAGCTACATTTCCCATAGCATGCACACCAGAATCTGTACGGCTTGCACCGATTACAGAAATCTCTTCCTTAAAGAACTTGGTTAGTGTTTTATTTAACACTTCTTCCACCGTTATTCCATTTTTTTGAATTTGCCATCCACAGTAATTTGTACCATCATAGGCAACGGTTAATTTAATTCGTTTCATACTATCCACACCTTTTCATTCTCATATCACTAATCCAATAACCTGACAAAACAGAACTTTCATAATCTGTTTTTACAATGTAACTACTGATTAGTAAAACGGATCCTTCATATTCCGCTTCGCTACATGTTCAGGAACCGATGATAATTCGTATCGATTTAGTAATTCCCTAAAACC
>JAZUED010000011.1:0-3313 GCA_045640005.1 Candidatus Fimousia sp. | reverse complement strand
TAAGGGACAAAGTTACGACACACAGCATTATGCTCGATGTAATCCTTGCATTAGTTCCAGCTACATTAGTTGGTTTCTACTGCTTCGGTTTACCAGCTGTTATCACAACAGTTTTATCTATCGCTACATGTGTGATTGCTGAATACGCTTGGCAGCACTTCATGGGCAAAACAGTAACAATCGGTGATTTCTCCGCATTACTTACTGGTTTATTACTTGCATTAAACTTACCTGCAGGATGCTCCTGGTATATTCCTGTTCTTGGTGGTTTATTCGCAATCATCGTTGTTAAACAGGTATTTGGTGGTTTAGGACAGAACTTCATGAACCCAGCACTTGGTGCTCGTTGTTTCTTACTTCTTTCCTTCACTGGCAAGATGACAACATTTATCTCTCCATGTACATATGATGGTGTGACAATGGCTACACCTCTTGGAGTATTAAAAGAAGGCGGTTATGAAGCTTTAACACAGGCATTTACAGTAAAACAGATGTTTATCGGTACAATCCCTGGTACAATCGGTGAAGTTTCTGCAATCGCATTAATCCTTGGTGGTGCTTACTTAGTATGGAAGAAAGTTATCTCCATCCGCATCCCAGCAGCATACATCATTACATTTGCTGTATGCATCGTATTATTCGGTGGACACGGTCTTGACATGAACTTCTTAGCAATGCACTTATTCGGTGGTGGTTTAATGTTAGGTTCTATCTTCATGGCAACAGACTATGTTACATCCCCAATTACTGATAATGGTAAATTAGTATTTGGTTGCTGTGCTGGTTTATTAACAGCAATCTTCCGTCTCTTCGGTTCCGGAGCAGAAGGTGTATCTTACGCAATCATCATCAGTAACTTATTAGTACCTCTTATTGAAAAATACACAATGCCAACAGCTTTTGGTATGGCTAAAAAAGGAGGTAAATAATTATGGATAAAAGCTTAGTTATTGACGCTCTTAAGTTATTAGTAATCACTTTAATTGCTGGTTTAGCTTTAGGTTTTGTATACAACATTACAAAAGAACCTATCGAACAGCAGAAATTACTTGCTAAGCAGGCAGCTTACCAGGTAGTATTTGAAGACGCTGCATCCTTTGAAAATGTTGACTTCACAGAAGATGAAATCGCTAAGTTAACAGCTGACAAAGGTATTGAAGGCGTTACAGTAAGCGAAATCATGACTGCAAAAGATGCTTCCGGCGCAGATCTTGGTTTTGTATTTGACGTAACATCCTCCAAAGGTTACGGCGGAGATGTAGAATTAGCAGTTGGTATCCAGACAGATGGTATAGTAAATGGTTACGACACATTATCCATTTCTGAAACAGCTGGTTTAGGTATGAACGCTACAAAGGATGATTTCAAAAATGAATATAAAGGTGCTCAGGCAGAACAGTTAACTGTTGTAAAAGATGGTTCTGGTGCTTCTGATCCTTCTAAAATCGATGCAATCTCCGGTGCTACAATCACATCCCGTGCAGTAACAAGCTGTGTTAACACTTGTTTAGCTTATACATTAGAAGGAGGTAAATAGGATGAAAACAAATCCAGTTGAACGTTTGATTAACGGTATTTTAAAAGAAAATCCTACCTTCGTTCTGATGCTTGGTATGTGTCCAACACTTGCCGTAACAACATCAGCTACTAACGGAGCAGGTATGGGTCTTACAACAACAGCGGTTTTAATGTTCTCTAACATGATCATTTCTATCCTTAGAAACTTTATTCCAGACCGTGTTCGTATCCCAGGTTACATCGTAGTTATCGCATCCTTAGTAACATTAGTACAGTTCTCCTTACAGGCTTACTTACCAGCGTTAAATGATGCGTTAGGATTATACATCCCATTAATCGTAGTAAACTGTATCATCTTAGGTCGTGCAGAATCTTTTGCATCTAAGAATGGTCCAATCATCTCCTTCTTCGATGGTGTTGGTATGGGTCTTGGATTTACAGTAGCTTTAACAATTTTAGGTGGTTTCCGTGAATTACTTGGTGCAGGTACATTATTTGGTATGACTGTAATGCCAGCAGCATTCCAGCCAATCTCCATCTTCATCTTAGCACCTGGTGCCTTCTTCGTTCTTTCTTGCTTAGTAGCAATCCAGAACAAGATCAAAAACCGCAAATAAGACTAATTAGGAGGAATTTAAAATGATTGGAAATTTAATAGTAATTATGATTAGCTCCGCCCTGGTTAGTAACGTAGTTTTATCCCAGTTCTTAGGTTTATGTCCATTCCTTGGTGTATCTAAGAAGGTTGAAACTGCTGCAGGTATGGGCGCTGCCGTAATCTTCGTTATCACAATTGCATCTTTAGTTGCAAGTTTAATTTACAAATTCGTGTTAAGTCCATTAGACTTAGCTTACTTACAGACAATCGTATTCATCTTAGTTATCGCAGCTTTAGTACAGTTCGTAGAAATGTTCTTAAAGAAATCTATGCCTGCATTATATGAATCTCTTGGAGTTTTCCTTCCACTGATCACAACAAACTGTGCAGTATTAGGTGTTGCTTTAAATAACGTACAGTATGGATATGGTATCATTGAATCCGTTGTTAATGGTTTCGCTACAGCAGTAGGTTTTACAATTTCTATCGTAATCCTTGCTGGTATCCGTGAAAATCTTGAATTCAACGACATCCCAGAATCTTTCCAGGGAATGCCAATTGTACTTGTTTCCGCAGGTCTCATGGCTATCGCATTCTTCGGATTCTCTGGTGTAATTTAAGGAGGGAATAAGAGATGAATATTACAGCAATTATCTTAGCTGGTGCCGTAGTTGGTATCGTAGGTTTACTTATTGCCGTTCTTCTTGGTGTTGCTTCCGAAGCATTCAAGGTTCCAGTGGATGAAAAGGCAGTAGCAGTCAGAGAAGCACTTCCAGGAAACAACTGTGGTGGTTGTGGTTACGCTGGTTGTGATGGTTTAGCAGCAGCAATCGCAAAAGGTGAAGCTCCAGTTAACGCTTGTCCTGTTGGTGGTGCTGCAGCAGCAGCTGAAATTTCTTCTATCATGGGTGTAGAAGCTGGCGAAGCTGTAAAAATGGTTGCATTTGTTAAGTGTGCTGGTACATGTGACCGCGCAAAAGATAAATATGAATATGTTGGTACTCCTGACTGTGTAGCAGCAGCTACAATCCCAGGCGGAGGTGCTAAAGCATGTTCTTTTGGTTGTACAGGTTTAGGTACTTGTGTAAAAGCTTGTCAGTTTGATGCGATCCACGTTGTTGACGGTGTTGCAGTTGTTGACAAAGACAAGTGTGTAGCTTGTGGTAAGTGTGCTTCCATGTGTCCAAAAGGAATGAT
>JAZUED010000010.1:0-2089 GCA_045640005.1 Candidatus Fimousia sp. | reverse complement strand
AGTGCAAATAAGAATAGTTTCGTGTATCGTTTCATTATATAGTCCCTCCTCTACAATTATATTGTGAAATTTCTTGTTTTATATGTTAATTATACTACCAGAAGGGATTGTTTCGTAAAAAGTGAGGGCACAAAATTTGAACAACGATTACTGTGGTGATAAAATATAGAAAAATGCATGAACAATGGCGTGAAAACAGAAAGGTAACAACTATGATCTACGAAGCAATCATTAATGATCTGCCTGTAAAGGCATATTATTCAGATGAGAGTATAGAAAAAATATTTATTCCATTATTAAAGAGATTAACAAAGCTGCAGCAGGAAAAGGGTGGACGTGTTCTTGCGATTTTAGCAGCGCCTCCGGGTTCTGGGAAGAGTACGCTCTTAAACTTTCTGAAGCATCTTTCTGAACATACAGAAGGGGTAACTCCAATTACAACAATCGGTATGGATGGTTTTCATCGTTATCAGAAGGATTTGAATGTTCTTACGATGTTGCGTGATGGAAAAGAGTATCTTATGAAGGAGTTTAAAGGGGCTCCGGAAACATTTGACCTTGAGGGGCTAAGTGCGCGTCTTAAGAAGGTTGCAGCAGGGGAAGTATGTGGCTGGCCGGAATATTACCGTATCGCACATGATCCGGTGGATGAAGTGATATCCGTGGAAGGGGACATCGTTGTTATGGAAGGCAATTATCTGCTGCTTAACTGGGATGGATGGAGAGAAATCTCTAAACTGGCGGATTACACGATGAAAATTATTGCGGATGAATCTTTGCTTAAAAAACGTTTGGTAGAACGAAAAGCAAAGAGTGGCATATCAATGGAAGAAGCGGAAAAATTCGTTGTGCGAAGTGATTTTTACAACGTACAGACTGTGCTCCGAGACAGTATGGATGCCGATTTAGTGTTAAAACTCATGGAAGATGATTCTTGTGAAGAAATTTAATTGATTTTTTTTGTGGTTTTTTTATAATAGAAGAAGTGTGAAAAAAGGAGGATAAAATTATGGGAATCTTATATAAGTTAATGAGACAGGACCCGGATTCTCGTGAGGGAATCATTACAGCCACATCTGGCTTGAATATTATTGCAAATATTTTGATTGCGCTTACCAAAATCGCTATTGGAATGATTACTTCATCGGTAGCAATCATGTCTGAAGGTATTAATAATGCATCTGATGTTCTTACATCTGTACTTGCATTTTTAGGTGCAAAGCTTGCGCAGAAGCATCCGGATGATAAACATCCATTTGGTTATGGACGTATCGAATATCTTGCAAGTTTGGTAATTGCAACGATTATTGTTGTTGCTGGTTTTGAGATGTTTAAGTGTGCGGTGGATCTTATTTTTCATCCTGCCGAGCTTAAAGTTTCTTATATTTCACTTGCGATTGAGGCAGTAACCGCAGTGATTAAATTTGCTCTTGGTACATACACCATTGCGATGGGTAAAAAAGCAGAATCTAATTCCTTAGTAGGTGTTGGTTCTGAATGTAGAGGAGATTCTTTTGCATCTGTAATCACAATTGTATCTTCGATTATTTTCCTTGTGTTCCACAAGAATGTGGATGCATTTGCCGGTGTGCTTGTATCAATCTTAATTATGAGAGCAGGTTTTGAAGTTCTTCAGGAAACTGTTGGAGATCTTCTTGGACGTGCTGGTGAAGAAGAGCTTGCTAAGAAGTTATACAAAGAAATCAGAAGCACAGAAGGAATCTATTCTGCAGCAGATATGATGCTTCATAACTATGGTCCGGACGAATGGTCTGGTTCTGTCAATGTAGAAATTGACCACAAAAAAACAGTCGGCGATGTTTATGAATTCCTTCATGATCTTCAGCTTCGCATTATGCATGAATACAATGTAACAATGGTATTTGGTATTTATGCGGTTGATAATGACAGCGAAGGCGGCAAGGAACTTCGTAGAACGATTGCAGCATTTACTAAGGATCAGAAGCATGTTAAGAGCTACCATGCAGTATACCGACAGGAAGAAACAAAGACAATTTACTGCGACTTTATTGTTGATTATGACTTAGAAGACTGGGATGGCCTCAGAGCAGAGTTTGAAGCATATATG
>JAZUED010000009.1:0-2450 GCA_045640005.1 Candidatus Fimousia sp. | reverse complement strand
CTTTTGTGATACGGAAATCTTTTGCGGATAATGTTCCATTAACAACACCTTCAAGTGTAAGTTCATCTAAAGATTTACCGGAAGCACTCTTGATTAATTCAGGTTTATTTTCACCGATTGGATAATCAGCAACTGTTACTTTATCAGCGCATTCGCAAGCTGCACTGGAGCTCTGCACGTTCATGTTTTTCAGAACTTCCTGCATAATCTGTCTTACTAATAATTCCTGATCCACTATTGCCACCTCCGATTATTTAAATACTACTTTAAGAGCTTTTGGAGCTTTATCTCTGTCTGCATGTTCTGTTTCTTTAATATGAAGAACTGCGGAAAGAGCCTGGAATTTTGGTCTAGCCATCTGGTCGTTTCTTACTGGTACAGGGTTTGGTGATTCGCCTTTAGCGTATTTAGCAGCGTTTTTACCAATTGCTCTGTATGTTTCAAGGTCGATCAATGGACACTGTGGGAATAACTCTAAGTTAGACAGTGGTGGGAGATCTTTCTGATGGATAACAGTTGTACCTTTGGACTGGATACCAATACCAATACCTGATCCAGATAATTCAGCTGCATCGTGAGCGATAAAGGATACGTCAGATGTTCTGTAAACTTTAACGATACGGCATGCAACGCCTTCTTCTTCTAAACCAGCCATAACTTCTTTAACGATATCTGCATGAGGGATACCAACGATATTTGTTGTCTGGGAAGCACCGAATGCAGGAGCTAAACCTAAAACAACTTCGTTAGGGTTTGTACCTTTAGCTGCATCGCCGATTTCAGCGATTGTCATACCTTCGGATTCAAAAACCTCTTCTGCTTTAGCTGCGGAAGCTGCGTTCATTTCTTTAAGAACTTCAGCGATAACGCTTTTTAATAATCTTTCATCAATTGCCATTCTAGTTCACCTTCCTTAATAGACTTGATTAACCGATCTTAGATGGGTCAACAGCTGTACGAATGTTACTAAGTTTTTCCCAAAGTTCTGGGCTAATCTGGTAACCTGTCATAGGTCCTTCGTAGCAGTTAGGGCTGTTAACAGCAGAGATTACATGGAATTTATCATCAAGCATGGAAGCTGTGTGGAGGTAGTCACCAACAACTTTAGCTTTCTGGATATTGAAGATAGATTCAGCAACGTCTTCGAAGCCGCCTTTGTAAAGAGCTTTAACAAAGTCAAGGCCTGTAACGCCACGTTCAAGCATTTCTGTAGCAGCTTTAAGGTCAGCAACAACGTCACGGTCAGGCATATCCTGAGAACCACGAGCGTATGTACCAGCCTCAACTTCTTCATCAGTGATTTCAGGTAAACCTAATTCACGGAAGATAGCCTGGATAGCTCTTGCAGCCTTATTACGTGCAGCAACAACTTCTTCTTCTCTAGCTGGTAATAAACCTGCGTCAACCTTTAAGTCACGCTGGATTACTACCCAGTCATCATAGTCATCTGCATCCCAGTTGGATCCAGCGAACATGTTATCATAGTTAGGTGTAGCAGAATATCCGGAGCAGATGTAGTCAGTTCCAGGGATAAACTGTGGAATAGAACGAGCAACTCGACGAAGGTCAGAGTGTGTGAATGTCTGGTCGTTGGAAGATGCATTTTCAAGGTCAAGCATTCCAGCGATTAAGTTTTCAGCTGCAACGGCACGAATACCACCAGGTACAGCAGCAGGAACACCGATACAGGATACGGAACCATTCTGTGTTCCCTGAACACCAGCACCACGAGTAACACCAAGACATCTAGCTTCAAGGTAAAGCATGGATTTTCCTTCTGCCATACCCATCTGTACTTCAGAACCTGTACCGGATGTAAATCTCATCTTAACACCACGGGAAGCGTAGCAGGAAGCAAGGAAAGCCTTGGACCATGGAGTATCATCACCATCCATGAATACGTCTTCTGTACCATATACGGATACTGTTTCAGCATAAGCTGTGTAACCTCTCATACCAAGGTCAAGCTCTGTAGCTTCTTCTACAGCACACTGTGTAAGGATACCTGGACGTCCAACGTTAGCACCAAGCATGATAGCTAAAGCGTTGAATGGAGCGTAACGAACGATACCAACAGTTGTTTCCATTTCAGCGAAACCACGAACAGCTGCTTCAGCTGCGTCTGCTGCGATCTGGATCATGTTATCTTTTACGTTTGTTACATGACACTGGTTAGCTGGTTTTAAACGTGCACGCATCTTGGTAATACCCATCATGATTTCAAGAACATTAAGGTTACCAACGATTTCTACTAACTTAGCAGGAGTAACTGCTGTTGTATACTTTAAGCACTCAGCTCTGTTAACGTTGATGTCAACGAGCTTTCTAGCGATTTCGAGAGAATCTGTAGCCATAGCTTCTTCTGCGAAATCAAGATTGATAGCGTATTTAGCGATGAAAGCGTGAAGCATATCGAACTGATCTGCTGTCTTGCCGTCCATTTCTACTAC
>JAZUED010000008.1:0-11991 GCA_045640005.1 Candidatus Fimousia sp. | reverse complement strand
CGGATTGGGGCCACTCAGAGGTAGTTTTCCCAAAAATTCTTACGAAAAGCGCTTCCAGCCGATGGCGCCTTCTCTCTGTCGTCTTCCTTAAAGGTACTCGTCTCTTCAACGTGTTAGTATATTATGAATACGGAAAATATTATAGCATTTTCAATATTTTAAATCAACCCTAATTCTTTAAGCGCAATGGCTACTCCATTCTCATTAACCGGCTTTGCAATCATATCGGCAATGGCGCCTAAATCTTTCGTATGATTTCCCATGGCAATGCCTGTACCCGCTTCTAAAAACATCGGAATGTCATTGTTGCCATCTCCAAATACATAGCACTTTTCTTTTGGAAGTCCGGTTTCTTCTAAGATGACTCTTACTCCATCGCCTTTCGTAATTCCTTTTGGATTCATATCTGCATAGGAAAACTTCGGCTGATGAATGATATGATAGTCATCCTGAAATTCCTCGATAAATGAAAGCATCTCATCTTCATTTTGATAACTGATGACAAACTTATACACCGGTGCGTCTGCATTCTCATCCCATGGATCAAACCATTCTTTCGGAATCTCTAATGCTCTTAAAAGCGCATCCATGGATGGCTCATCAAGGTCATTCGAGTAGCAGTCATCTAAACAGTCAAAAAAGACGGAAAGACCGTGACGTATTAACGCTTCGGCCACTTGCTGTACTTGAAATTCCGGCAGATACAAATCTCTAAGAACCTTTGTACCAATCGATACGAAAGAGCCGTTTAACAAAATCAGGCCATCAAAATGTTCTAATACGTGTTCGCTCATAAGACGGGATCGTCCAGATGCTAAAACAGTAAGATAACCATTGTCACGAAGCGCATCAAGTGCCTCGATTGTTTCTTTTGTAATCTCATAGACTCCTTCAGGTTTTGATACTAATGTGCCATCATAATCAAAACAGACAACGCCCACATATTCTTCTTCATCCATATCTTCAAAAAGATTGTCTAAATCTAACATGTTATTCTCCTCAATCTGCAGGTTCATAAAACCTTTGCATATCCACATTCAAAAGCTGCTAATCCTGCGATTCAATCACAAGAAGCTGCCCCTTTGCAAGATCAATTGTTGCCACATCATCGACTACTTCATTTGAGATGCCTCTGCTGATGCCAATCGTCAAAGTAAAATCTTCGACCGGATAATAAAAACCTCGCAGGGTAAGTCCTGTTACTTTTTCGGTATAAGGAATCAGAGAAACAAAGTCACCAAACATCTTATCTTTCACAATTTCATAATGGCCATCAATCATCATGATTTTATTGTGAGCATCTACGATATAGGTTCTTACCCCTGCATCAAGTGCCATAGAAAGTAACCCGATATTTGCCATGACATGGTCGAGTCTTGTTCCTGTCGCGCCAACTAATGTCATGCTTGTAGCACCAAGCTCCATCGCCTTCATCATCGCAAGATGGGTATCAGTATAATCCTTTTCCGGTGGAAATGTTTCAATCGGCACGTTATAGGATTCCATCGCTTCCTTCATAATCGGTGAGATGGAATCAAAATCACCCATAATATAATCTGGTTTTACGCCAAGGTGATAGGCATGTTCCACGCCTTTGTCTGCTGCAATAATATAATCAAATTTTTGTTCTTTTATATAAGAAGTGGTGAAGGGAATGTCCATCCCTCCACCAGTAATAATTAATGTATTCATCTAATTTACCACTTTTTCTTTTGGTTTTTTAATTCTTCAAAAATGATCTTATAGCTGTCATATCGTTCCTGGCTGATCTTTCCTTCGCGAAGTGCTTCCTTGACTCCGCAGTCTGGTTCCGCCATATGAACGCAGCCCTGAAAACGGCAATAATCTTCGTATTCGCCAAATTCATAAAAATAGTCTTTTACATCCTCTTTTTCAAACATATGAACAAAGAGAGAACTAAATCCCGGAGTATCCATAACAAATGTTTCTTCATTGACCGGGATTAACTCCGAATGTCTCGTTGTATGTTTTCCGCGTCGGATCTTATCGCTTACGGTTCCTGTCTCCATGGATGCCTTAGGCTGGAGCAGATTCATGATAGAGGATTTCCCAACCCCGGATGGACCTGCAAGAGCAGTCGTTTTTCCCTGAACGAGATTCTTAATCTGAGCCACGCCTTCTTCTGTATAAGTGCTTGTAAATACTACCTCGCACCCACAGTTAGCATAGATCGTTCCAAGACGATTTGCAGCCTCATCATCAACAATATCACTTTTATTAAAGCAGATAATAGTTGGCACTTCCTGCTTCATCATAAGCATGAGAAAACGATCAAGAAGATTTAAGTTTGGTTCTGGATCCTTCATGGCAAATACGATCAATGCCTGATCAATGTTTGCAACTGCCGGACGAATCAGTTCATTCTTTCTAGGTAAGATTACGTCCACATTGCCCGTACATTCATCTTCACTGATAATGGATATCTCCACATCATCACCAACTAAAGGCTTCATCTTCTTTTTACGAAATGCCCCCTTTGCACGGCATTCGTATAATCGGTCATTTTCAGCATAGACATAATAAAATCCACCGATTCCTTTGATAATTTTTCCTTTACGTTTACTCATGTTCATCCTCGTTATAGGCATCAGACGGTTCATTCTCAGATTCTTTCTGTTCTGGTCCAAGACTGATTACGATATTAACAGAAGTTCCTCTTTTTACTCTTGTACCTTCGGAAACACTCTGGCTCATAACATAACCTTTGCGAATAGAATCGCTGTAGTCAGAAGACACACTTCCAAGAGAAAGTCCCATATTAGAAAGCTGTCTGGATGCTTCAGACTGTGTATAATTAGTCAATGATGGCACACTCACCTGATTGCTTCCTTTGCTGACTACGATTGTTACGGTAGATTCTTTTTCAGCACGATCTCCACCAGATGGTGTCTGGGAAATAACATTACCTTCGGATACTTTATCACTGTATTCTTCTTTTACAGTTACTTTAAATCCTGAATTTACGAGTGTCTTTTTCGCATTGCTTTCGCTTCTTCCTTCCACATCCGGTACAGGAATCTTCTTGGCACCAGAGCTTACACGAATCGTAATCACTGAGCCCTCTTCTAATTTTTCACCTTCCTGTACACTCTGGAAGAATACACATCCATTCTCTACGTTATCATTTTCTTCATATTCAACTTTACACTTAAGACCTTCTGCTTCGATTTTTTCTTCCGCAGCACTTGCTGTAAGTTTTAATACATCAGGAACCTGACATAAAACAATCGAAGTATCTTGCGTTGTGATTTCTTCCGTCGTCGTTGTAGCTGTTTTTCGATCTCCATGAAGAAGGCCGGTTGCCTTTCCAATGAAAGAGAAAATTCCAATCGCAATGATGATTGCAACGACAATCGCAAGAAGCACGATTAATTTTTCCATCTTGCTTCCGATACCATCTTCATCGTATTCATCATCCTCATCCACTTCTTCATCCGCCTCTACTTTTTCTTCTGTCTGACCGCCTCGGTCCGCTTTCGCCTGCGTGATATCATTCTTACCAATCATCTGCGTCGGAGAATCATCTACAAATACCGGCATCGCAACAAATAAGCCTTCCGGATCTTCAAATACACGCTGTAAATCCGCAATGAGCTCATCGGCTGTCTGATAACGACCTCCCGGACTTTTTGCGAGACATTTTAAAATAATCTTTTCTAAGCTCTTTGGCATATTATGATTTAATCTTGATGGTGGTACGACCTCATCCTGAAGATGCATCAAAGCAATGGTCACTCCATTTTCATGGTCAAATGGTACCTTGCCCGTGATCATCTCGTACAAAGTAATACCAAATGCATAGATGTCACTTCGACAGTCAGAAAATCCGCCCCTTGCCTGTTCTGGAGATAAATAATGTACAGATCCAATGGCAGTTGCTGTCATAGTATTAGAGTTTGCTGCTTTGGCAATCCCAAAATCCGTTACCTTCACAGTTCCAAGTGCAGAAACTAAGATATTCTGCGGCTTGATATCTCTGTGGATAATTCCATTCGTATGAGCACAACGCATGGCCTGTGCAATCTGAATACCAAATTCCACAGTTTCTTTTGCGGATAACTGTCCCTTTTGTTTGATGTACTGTTTTAAGGTGATACCTTCACCAAGTTCCATTACGATGTAGTGAATGTCATCTTCCACACCTACATCATACACACTGATAATGTTTGGATGAAGAAGTCTGGCTACCGCCTGAGCTTCTGTCTCAAATTTGCGCACAAAGCTCTCATCCGAATTAAATTCTTCTTTCATCACTTTGACTGCAACAAATCGACCTAATTTTTCATCCTTTGCCATATATACATTGGCCATGCCTCCACAGCCAATCTGTTTTATAATTTCATATCTATTATTTAATCTTGTTCCATTCTCAATCATGCCTGATCACCTCGGCTTTCATACTTAGCAAGAACAACAGCGATATTATCGCGTCCACCTTGTTCCTTCGCCTGTGCAATCAGTTCTTTCGTTTTTTCTTCGAGAGTTCCCTCTTTTTTGAGAATATCTTCAATCTGCGTATCAGAAAGCATTCCATGAAGGCCGTCAGAGCAAAGTAATGCCAGATCGCCATCGTATAATGGAAGGATAAAATGATCCACTTCTAAAATCTGTGGAGCTCCCACTGCACGGGTAATCACATTTCGTTTTGGATGAGTTGCCATCTCTTCTTTTTCAATGATTCCTGCCTGATAAAGTTCCTGCACATAAGAATGGTCGGTTGTCACCTGAGAAAGAATATTCTCATGCATCAGATACAAACGGCTGTCACCAACATTTGCAACATAAAGCTTATCTTCTTTTGTTGTTGCAATAACAGCAGTTGTTCCCATTCCGGCATAAGCAGGATCTTCTTTACCCTTTGCAAGTAAATCCGTATTCAGATGTCTAAGAACATCCTTTAAAAATGCAATCACATCCCAACCTTCGGATTTCTTGGCATGTTCCACTAACTTATCCTTCACAAAATTAGATGCATAGCCACCGGCATTATGGCCACCCATTCCATCTGCTACGATATAAAGATTTTCAAACATTCCTAACGAAGAATCATTGCAATAATAATTATCCTGATTTTCTGTGCGAACACATCCCACATCTGTCATTCCATATGATTTCATTACTGCACCTCCCTCTCTTCGGCATAACGTTTTCTTAACTGTCCACAAGCTGCATTGATATCTCTTCCCATCTCTCTTCTTACGGTTGCACGAATATGTGCTTTTTCAAGAAGACGCTGGAAGTGATATACGGAGTCCTTCTCGGACTGCTGAAAACTTCGTTCTTCAATCGGATTAACAGGAATCAGATTGACATGACAAAGCTTTCCGGAAAGAAGTTCAATTAACATCCTTGCATGTTCCGGCTGATCATTGACATCTTTCACTAAACTATATTCAAAAGTCACCCTGCGATTTGTCTTTGCAATATAATAATCGCAGGCATCCATTATTTCCTTAATTGTATATTTGTTGGCAATCGGCATGAGTTCTCTTCTCATCTCATCATTTGGTGAATGAAGAGAAATTGCCAGTCCAACAGCCAGATTACGGTCTGCAAATTCATAGATTCTTGGAACTAATCCACATGTGGAAACCGTGATATTACGCTGGGAGATGTGAAGACCATTTTCCGAATTGATGATTTCAAAGAACTTCATCACATTGTCAAAGTTGTCAAATGGTTCTCCAGTACCCATGATTACAACGTTCGATACACGTTCACCGGTTGTATACTGAATATGATAAATCTGATCAAGCATCTCAGAAGGTTCTAAGCATCTTGTAAGACCTCCGATGGTTGATGCACAGAAACGACATCCCATGCGACATCCAACCTGAGAGGAAATACAAACAGAATTCCCATGCTTATATTTCATCAAAACGCTCTCAATGATACTTCCATCATAAAGCTCAAACAGGAATTTTGCAGTGCCATCAATTTTTGAAGTAAAGCATTCTACCTCTTTTACAGAAAGCATGCCCACGTCCTGATTGATCTTTTCTTTCAGCTTTTTCGGAATATTATTCATCTCATCAAAGCTTCTTACGACCTTCTTATGCATCCACTCATAAAGCTGCTTTGCACGAAACTTCTTTTCTCCGATGGTTTCCATATATTGTTCTAATTCCTTAAGTGTCATAGACTTAATATCTGGCATTATAATCTCCTTAATTTCGAAATGAAAAATCCATCACAGGAACACTGACCCGGAATCAGCTGAATATAACCATCCTTTGCAGTTTCCATAGACAATTTTTCTGGCATCAGATCGTCAAATGGTACCATCTCCATGCCAAGTTCATCGCACATCCACTGTGCATTTTTCAAATTTTCTTCTTCGTTAATGGTACAGGTGCTGTACATCAAAATGCCACCTCGTTTTACATAACGTACCACCACTTTTAAGATGTCCCTCTGAAGGCGGGACAGTTCCTTCATCTTTTCCGGAGATACATTATACTTGATATCTCCTTTTCGCCCAATGATTCCAAGACCTGAGCAAGGAAGGTCAGCAAGCACGATATCCGCTTGTTCTTCCATCTCTTCATCAAAATCAAGAGCATCAAATACCTGGGCTTCCATATTCATAACACCCAGTCTGTCAATATTATCTTCAATCATCTCCACTTTATATGGAGTGAGGTCTCTTGCAATTACGCGTCCGGTTCCAGAAAGCTTATCTGCCACATGAAGACTCTTTCCTCCAGGTGCACTACACACATCAAGAATTGTCATACCTTCCTCTGGTGCTGCAAGATGCCCTACAAACATAGAGCTTTCATCCTGCACCTGAAATCTTCCTTCTTCGAAGGCTTCCATACCTTCTAAATAGTCATAACCGGATATCTTCAATGCTTCTTCAAGGTAATCACCATCTGTTACGGTAACGCCCTCTTTTGTAAGCATCTTTATTAAATCTTCTTTGCTTCCATTACTTTTCTGAACACGAATCGTAGTTGGTTTTGCAAGAAGAAATGCTTCTAACATGGATTTTGTTACATCCATGCCAAATTCTCTGATCCATTCTTTTACGAGCCATTCAGGCATCGAATATGCAACAGAAAATGCCTGAACCGGATTTTTATGTTCATCCGGCCAGCGAATATCATCTTTTGATCTTGCAATGGTTCGAAGCACACCATTGACAAAACCAGTGAGGTTCTTAAAGCCTCTCTTTTTTGCAAGCTTTACAGCTTCATTACAAACAGCAGAATCCGGCACCTGGTCCATAAAACGAAGCTGATATACGCCCATGCGAAGAATCGCACGAATGACCGGCTTACATTTATTCACTTTTACTTTTGAAAACTGATTGATGATATAATCGATCTGAATCTGATTCTCAATGGTTCCACGACAAAGGCGGCTTAAAAATGCACGGTCCTTCTTTTCTAAATATTGATAATTGGAAAGGGTATCATTGATTGCCAAATGGCTCAGATTCTTATTTCGATCAATATCGACCAGGATATCTAATGCCAATTCTCTGGTATTTGTCATAATTTCATGCCTTCCGTAACACTATTGCCAAGTAAAAAGGCCTGTGTTTTCATACGTTTTTTGCCTGCAAGCTGAATTTCATTAAACTTTAATGCACCTTCGCCAGTCTGAACAACGAATGCATCCTTTGTAACAGAGATAACTGTACCTGGTTCTGCGTCCGCTTTTCCATCTACCACATCTGCATCCCATACCTTTAATGTTTTGCCATTAAATGTAGTATATGCACTTGGCCATGGATTAAGACCGCGAATTAAGCATTCTAATTCCTTTGCAGGTTTTGTAAAGTCGATATTCCCCATCTTTTTATTTAACATTGGAGAATAGCAGGTTTCTCCTTCCTGAGGAGTAAATGTTGCTGTTCCGGCTTCTAATTTTTCCAAAGTGGAAACCATTAACTCTCCACCAAGAACCATCAGCTTATCAAAGAGGCTTCCGCCTGTTTCTTTTTCTTCGATTGGAATTACAACCTTTTCAATCATATCACCGGTATCTAAACCTTCATCCATTCTCATGGTTGTAATACCGGTTTCCTTCTCACCATTGATAACAACCCACTGAATTGGGCCTGCACCACGGTACATAGGAAGTAAGGAAGCATGACCATTGATACAGCCATACTTTGGAATATCTAAAATTTCTTTTGGAAGAATCTGTCCAAATGCAACAACTACGATTACATCTGGATTTAAGTCCTTAAGGAGTGCAACAAATTCCGGATCACGCGCTTTGACTGGCTGATAAACCGGAAGGTCATATTCTAATGCTTTTTCCTTAACTGGTGGGAATGCCATCGCTTTCCCTCTTCCCTTTGGCTTGTCAGGCTGAGTAACAACACCAATAACTTCATGGTGGTCGATCATCGCCTGCAGAGTTGGAACTGCAAAATCAGGAGTTCCCATAAATAAAACTCTCATATTACGTTTCTCCTGTTCTTCTATTTCAAACTTTTTTATTATTCTTCTTCAAATTCTTCGTATTCATCTTCATCCATTGGAGCAACGTCCATTAATGGACCGTCTGCTACGTCTGGGTAGAGAATACCATCTAAATGATCACATTCATGACAGATGCATCTTGCAAGAAGACCTTCTGCTTCAATATGAATTGGTTCCATATCTTCATCTAAAGCATCACAGACAACAGTCATAGGACGAGTTACTTTAGCAACTTTTCCAGGGATACTTAAGCATCCTTCATCTCCTGTCTGTTCACCCTGAGGATTAGAAACAACCGGGTTGATTAATGTAATTGGGCCTTCACCACAGTCCATTACAACTACACGACGTAAAACACCGATCTGAGGAGCTGCAAGTCCTACACCCTGTGTTTCATACATTGTTTCATACATATCATCAATCATTGTCTGAATGCGTTCTGTCATATTCTTTACAGGTTTGGATTTCTTTCTTAAGATATCGTCGCCCATTTCTCTAACTTTTCTAAGTGCCATATATATTATTCCTCCATCATATCTTTCCAAATACGTATTATAAATCTACAATATCATACCACAAATTAATAGCCAATCATAGGGTTAAAGTCAAATGTAACCATGGCTTTTTCATAGATTTTCTTATCTTCCATATAACTTTCGAGATGATTTTTCACCTGAACGAGTGCATCCATATCTTTATGCTTTACATAAATGACATGTCGATACACATCTTTAATCTTAGTAATGGAAGCTTCTGAAGGACCTAAAATATAAAGCCCTGCCTCATCCGGAAAATGATTTCGAAGCTCACGACCAAGCATACCAATGGCTGCTTTTCCTACTTCATAATCTTCACATCCAACAAAGATGACCATCATCTGAGTAATCGGCGGATAGCCAAGCAGTTTTCGATAGCCGATTTCTTCTTCATAAAACAGTTCATAATCCTGCTTTGCTGCTGTTACAATACTGTAGTGCTCAGGATTATAAGTCTGGATGACTACATCCCCGGACTTTTCACCTCGTCCGGCTCTTCCTGCTGCCTGCGTCAGTAGCTGGAACGTCCTCTCTGCTGCCCTGAAATCACTTGTATACATGGACATATCAGCGGCTAAAATCCCAACGAGCGTAGTATTTGCAAAGTCATGACCTTTTACGATCATTTGTGTTCCAATTAAAATATCTGCTTCCCCATTCGAAAAGGCAGACAAGATTTCTTCATAGCTGTTTTTCCTTCTGGTCGTATCCATATCCATACGCAGAACTCTTGCCTGAGGAAACTCCTTTTTCACTAAACTTTCGACTTTCTGCGTTCCTGTACCAAAGGTTCCGATATAAGGACTACCACACTTCGGACAAAGCTTTGGCATCGGAATCTGATGCCCGCAATAATGACACACTAATTTCCCGCCACGATGAGCCGTTAATGTAACATCACAGTGAGGACATCGAATTGCCTCACCACAGCTTCGACAGGACACAAAGCCTGCATAGCCTCTGCGGTTTAAGAAAAGCATAATCTGCTCTTTTTTCGCTAGACGATCGGTCATCATCTGATGAAGTGTGTCACTAAACAGACTGCGATTGCCATTTTTAAGCTCTTCTCGTAGATCCACTACATGAACATTGGCCATCTCACTTCCTGCACTCGCACGCTGATTTAATTTAAACAAGGTGTAATCACCCTGTAAGGCATGTGTGTAGGATTCCACGCTTGGAGTGGCAGAACCTAAAATCACTGCCGCATTCTCCATGGCCGCACGATAAACAGCAACCTCTCTGGCATGATACTTTGGCACACTCTCACTTTTATAGCTGTTCTCATGCTCTTCATCAATGACGATCAGCCCGAGATTCTCAAATGGAGTAAACAGTGCAGATCTTGGACCAATCATAATGTCCGCTTCTCCACTTTTGGCACGCATCATCTGATCGTAGCGTTCCCCCTTAGAAAGTTTAGAGTGCATAATGCATACACGATTCCCAAAACGCTGATAAAAACGCTTTACGGTCTGATAGGTAAGCGCAATTTCAGGAATAAGAACGATTGCCTGCTTACCGGCTTTTAATACTTCATCAATGCAGGCCATATAGGTTTCGGTCTTTCCACTTCCGGTCACCCCATGAATGAGATAGGTCTTTCGAAGTCCTTGGCTGTAATCCTTGGCAAATGTATCTGCCACGTGCTGCTGCTGTTCATTAAGCTGTTTGGGTGGCAGCAGTTCTCCGGAAAGAGCCAGTGGATTTCGATAAAATGTGGTTGCCTCAACTTTAATGATGCCTAATTCTTCTAATCTGCTTAAGGTTGGTCTTCCGATTTTTAATTGTCCGGTTGCAATTTCATAAGGGATTCTTTCCTGTTCTAAGAGTTCTCTAAGAAGTCTCGCCTGAGCTTTTCGATGTTTTTTTGCTGCTTCAACGTAAGCTTCATAAGCATCTTCTTTTGAAATATCTAAGCATACATAGCGTTCTTCCTTTTGCTTGATCTTTTCTCCTGCCGGAAGAACGGTTCTTAAAGCCTGAATCATCGTTGAGCCATAGGTCTGTCTGATCCACCAGGCAAGCTTAATAAGCTTTCCTTCAATGGATACTCCTTTTTCTGCAATTTTTATGATACTTTTGATCTTACTTTCATCAAAATTCGCTTCTGTACCGAGCTTGATGACATAGCCTTCTGTCTCTTTATTGCCCCGTCCAAACGGTACGATTACCTTTGTTCCGGGCATAATATGGCCAGACAAATAAAAAGGCACCTCGTATTGGAATATGCGATCGAGTGCCTCGTGAGAAATATTAATGATAATGTCTGCAAAAATTTTTGACATTGTACTCTCCTAAAGTAAAGTAAGGCGATGCCCGTATGAGCATCGCCAAATAATAGTTTTTACTCTGTTACATGACCATTCGCTTTTAATACCTGTACTACCTGGTCAACATATTTTTCACAGATTTCATCTGTTTCTGCTTCTACCATTACTCGAATGAGTGGTTCTGTACCACTTGGACGAACTAAGATACGTCCGTCATCACCAAGGCTTTCTTCTACTGCCTTAACTGCTGCTACTACATCTGGATCTTCCTGAGCTGCAGTTTTATCTGCTACACGGCAGTTTACTAAAAGCTGTGGGAAGATGGTTACTGGTTCTACTAACTTGCTAAGTGGCTGTTTCTGTTCGATCATGGATTCCATAATCTTAAGAGCAGTTAAAACACCATCACCTGTTGTAGAATGTTTGCTGAAGATAATATGTCCGGACTGTTCACCACCTAAGCTGTAGCGATTTGCAACCATACATTCGTTTACATATTTATCCCCAACTGCTGTTTTTTCGTAGTTAATACCTTCACGGTCTAAAGCTTTGTATAAACCTAAGTTTGACATAACGGTTGTTACGATTGTGTTTTTATTTAATTTACCCTGCTGTCTCATGTATGTACCACACACATAAAGGATGAGGTCTCCGTCTACTACATTACCTTTGTCATCAACAGCGATACAACGGTCTGCATCACCATCAAAGGCAAATCCGACG
>JAZUED010000007.1:0-7438 GCA_045640005.1 Candidatus Fimousia sp. | reverse complement strand
AAAGCACGTCGTTTTAACAACAGGCCATCTTCCGTTAACGTCACTCCATGCCCTTTTCGGTCAAATAATACCGTGCCGAGTTCTTCTTCTAAAGAAGCCAGCTGTCTCGATAAGGTCGGCTGAGTAATATGCAATTGTTTTGCGGCATTGGTAAAGCTCTGCTCCTTTGCCACCATAAGAAAATATCGTAAAACACGTAATTCCATTGATTATTTCTCTTTCCTTTATCTACATCAAGCCTTCGTAGAAGGCAACCACGTCATTCAAATCCTTCTGGTTTGGATGTCCTTTTCCAGTACCTCCAACAAGCTTAAAAGGTCCAAAAGTGTTGTAACCAGTACAGGAAAACTTCCCAACGACTGTTGGATTTTTGTCAGCAATGGCATCCATAAAAGATTGTGAAAAATCCTTATTCATAGCGCTGGTTGAAATTAAGAAAATCTTCTTATTTGTAGGAAGATTATTTGCACCAAATTCAATTATTGATTTATGAAGATTAAATCCATATACGCCAGAAGCAAAGCCAATGAAATCATATTCGGATAAATCGGCGCTCGATACTTGGGTTGCATCAATAACATCAATTTCATGTTTTTCCGCAATCGCATCCACTAATTTTTTTGTATTTCCATGATGTACGGAAGCTGTAATAATTACACTTTTCATACTGTTCGTCTCCTTTGTCCGATAGTAATATATACTTTTTCATTATAATACAAAAGCCGTCAAACTGAGAATAAAATGTGATAAAATAAGAAAAAGGAGGCTTAAATCATGATCGAAAATGCAAAATTACAACCAATACCTGAATCTGAAGAACTAAAAGAACGCCTCACAAAGGCACATGAACAACTTTTTGCGTGTCAGCTTAAAATGAAGGAAAGCAAGTTGCCAGTCCTGATTCTTTTTGAAGGTTGGGGTGCGGCTGGCAAAGGCACAATTCTTGGAAAAGTAATCAAAAATCTGGATCCTCGATTCTTCACTTCTTTGTCTATGCACATGCCATCTGCAGAAGAAAAAAGAAAACCATTTCTTGCACGATATTTTAATGAAATACCAGAAGCAGGCACATTTAAATTCCTGGATACTGGATGGATGTCTGAGATTACAAGAGATGTTCTCGATGATAATATTTCATCTTCAGTATATAAATCAAGGGTCGCAAGCATCCAACGCTTTGAACGATCCCTTACCGACAATGGCTATCTGGTTCTGAAATTCTTTTTCCATATCAGTAAAAAAGAACAGAAAAACCGCTTGAAAGCGTTGCTTAAAAACAAAGAAACCTCATGGCAGGTCGATGCATTTGACACTTGGGAAAACAAGCATTATAAGAAATGCTCCGAAGTCTATGATTTATTCTTAGAAGAAACATCCACGGCTTCTTCACCATGGTATGTCATCGATGCGGAAGAGAAAAAATGGGTGGAATTGCAGATTGTAGAAACCATCGTAAAAGGCATTGAAGTTGCACTCAAAAACCACACTTTGACAATCCCACTGATTCAGAACGTATTTCCACTTCAGAAAATGCCAAAATTAGCTGACTTTGACCTGAACAAAACCATTTCTGATGAGGAATATAAAATTCAGCTGAAAGAATTACAGAAGAAACTACGTAAACTTCACAATAAGGCATATCTGAAAGGCGTTCCGATTGTGATTGCCTACGAAGGCTGGGATGCGGCCGGCAAAGGTGGAAATATCAAGCGATTGACCTCTGCACTTGACCCTCGTGGCTATGAAGTAATTCCGATTGCAAGTCCGAAACCTCACGAAAAGAATCGACACCATCTGTGGAGATTCTGGACCAGACTTCCGAAGACAGGACATTTTACAATCTTTGATCGTACCTGGTACGGACGCGTGATGGTTGAAAGACTCGAAGGCTTCTGCACAGAAAATGACTGGCAAAGAGCTTTTAATGAAATCAATGAATTTGAAAAAGAGCTCACAGACTGGGGAGCAATCGTGATCAAATTCTGGGTTCATATCGATAAAGAAACTCAGCTTGCTCGTTTCAATGACCGTCAGAACAATCCTGATAAACAATGGAAAATCACAGACGAAGACTGGAGAAACCGCGAAAAATGGGATCTTTATGAATCCGCTGTTGATGAAATGATTGCAAAGACGAGTACAACTTATGCTCCATGGCATATCTTAGAATCAAATGATAAACACTATGCAAGAATTAAAGCATTAAAAATTGTCGTTGAAGCACTTGAAAAAGCGATTAGTGAATAATTGATGACTACTAAAAAGAGGACACTGTCTCCGAGTGTCCTCCTATTTAATGTGCGTCATTTCAAGTCAACAATTTCCTTCAACCTTTGATAATCGGTCAGCAAATTATAAATGCCATCTTCTGATAATACACCTCTTTTAAGATCTTCTGGAAGCTCTCCTTTCGTATCCGCATCAAAATCCTCACGCCACAAATCTGATTCATAGTAAGCAATCAGTTCTTTGATTTCTGGAATCACAGCCATAAAATTCTCATAAGCTTCATCCATAGCTTTTGTCGCTTCAAGCGCTTTATCCAGTTTTTCTTCCATCAATTTGATTCTCGTTATTCTGTCCATGTTAACACCTGCTGTTTTTATCCATTCAAAAATAAGCTTTTCATTTTCCTTGCAAATCTGCCACATCTTCGCATCTTTGATCATATAAGCCTCGCCATACAAGGTTGTAGTCCCATCTTCTATCATAATAAAGCTTCCATCATTTAATGCGATAAATTCATGACCTATGCTATCTTCAAACGTAATGTCCTCAACCAGTCTCATTCCATCTAAAATATTATCTCTTAAACTTTGAAAATGAGGGAATATATTAATATTGGTAAGTCCAAGTCCAGAAAGCCAGCGTTCGTACGTTGGATCAATCGCTTCTCCTTCTAGTTCTGGACCAGCATAAACGATTTCTGCACAATTCATAGATCCGGCACTCCAGGCAACAACAATCCCTTCATAATCTGTTAGTTTTTCTTTTAATCGAATCTTGTTGAAAAAATGATTCTGCGTTGGTACGTGACCGCCGATCAAGATAATGACTTGAAAAACCGACATATCATTAACAAGTTTGCTATTTCTATGATCACAAAATTCAATCATTTTAACCGACAGTCCACTCATGGATAAGGATTCCTTCAGTAAGCCAAATCGTTTGTCATTATTTTTATAGTTATCTGGATCAGAAGCTAAAAATAACACATTTGCATTCTCTGGCCAGATTGATTTTAATCGGTTCAGTAAACCATTCTTTTCTATTATTTTCGATGAAACTTTTTTGCCATCTATTTTTGTTGTCACTCCAAGCGTACTTGTCATCATTAATTTCAATATACATTCCCTCCAGAGCAATAATTATTTATTTTTATTTTAACATATCCTACTTTTTGTGTTAACGAGCTGCAACTTCTTTTTTCTTGTATCCTCCCACACGAAAACTTATAATAAAACCAAACAACAATTTCGGAGGAATCACATTCATGAATAATCAAGAATTTTACATCCACGATGACAACATTCGTCTTCATGCCAAACTCGATTTCCCGGCAAATGCTTCTGCCAACCTTCCACTTTGCATCCTGATCCATGGGTTCACGGGTCATATGGAAGAAAATCATATTCTGGCTGCTGCCAAAGCTATGCATGACTGTGGCATCGCCACACTCCGCGTGGAAATGTATAGTCACGGTAAAAGCGACGGACAATTTGAAAATCATACACTTTATAAATGGATTACCAATGCACTTACTGTGGTAGATTATGCAAAATCTCTTGATTTTATCACAGATCTTTATCTGGCTGGTCACTCTCAGGGTGGATTACTCACCATCTTAATTGCCGGCATGCGACCAGATGGTTTCAAAGCAATCATTCCTCTTTCTCCGGCACTGAACATCCCTGAAGGTGCCAGAAATGGAGACTTGCTTGGCACTCCATTTGATCCAAAACACGTCCCAGATGCCCTTATTGCACCTGACGGTCTTTGTCTTGGCGGAAACTATGTCAGAATCGCCCAGACCATCTATCCAGAGCACCAAATTCAGGCATATGAAGGACCAGTACTTCTCATCCATGGAGATCAGGATGAGGCTGTAAACGTAGAAGTTTCCCGACGAGCAGCCAAATTATATCAAAATGCTACTTTAGTAATCATAGAAGGTGACACCCATTGCTTCGACCACCATCTTGACTTGATGGAACAGGCAATCAGAGAGTGGTTGAAATAACGAATAAAACAGGAGCTGTTGTGCCTAGTTAAAATTTTAAACACAACCGCCCCTGAATATTTATAGTCCTTTCACACACTCTGGTAATTCAGTAATCTTATTTATAACAGCAACCGGAGCAATCGCATCTCCAAAACCATAAGTGGCATAGATAAATGGAATACCTGCATATCGACTAGCTTCTTCATCTCCACTTGTATCACCGACATAAACCGCATTTTGGATATTGTTTCGCTCCATGATCAGCTTAATATTTTCACCTTTGTCTAAACCTGTTCTTCCAGACATTTCGATACCCTTAAAATATGACTCTAATTTATGAGCATGTAAAAATGCCGGAACATAGCCATCCTGACAATTGCTCACGATATATAGTTCATAATCTTTTTCTAATATTTTTAATGTCTCCTCCAGACCATCATAAAGAATTGCGCCATGTTCGGATAAATATTCTACTTCTGCAAATCCAAATTCATCTACAATGCTATTTCTCTTTTCTTCTGAAAATTCTGGAAAAAGTACCTTGCCAATCTCTTCCATTGTTTTTCCCATCAATTCTTCTGACTTTTGTTTTGTCATTTTCCAGGTGATTTCATTATGTTTTGAAAATACTCTATTCCAAATGTCAATCGAACATCCTGTAGAATCCCACATTGTTCCATCCAGATCAAAAATAATCGCATTAACCATTTTTACTGTTCATCCTTTTCATTTAGGTGCCTATTCTTAAATTTCTTCACAATGTTTCTAATATTTAATTCGAAAATAATCTAATACTGCCTTATATCGATCTTGTGCAGTCAAACAAGTATCAATCAAATATCCTTTTTCATAATCCCATTCACTTAAACCGCGATAATAGAACATTTTGAGGTTATCCTCTATGATAAATGGAACAATGTTGTGTTTCAAACATTCTTTAAACATAATGAGTCGCCCTACGCGACCATTACCGTCCTGGAATGGATGAATCCGTTCAAATTTTACATGAAATTCTAAAATATCTTCAAATGTCTTCTCTTCTTTTTTATTATATTCTTCCAGAAGCATTTTCATCTTTTCTGCAACTTCTTCTGGAAGAGATGTGTGCATTCCTCCAACTTCATTTGGTAATTTCTTATAATCACCAACATTAAACCATTCTTTTCTAGAATCGCTTGTTCCATATTTCAAAAGAAAATGAAGTTCTTTAATTAATTTGTCACTTAAGGAAATTTGAGCCCTATCAATTATCAAATCAATACAACGAAAATGATTTGTTGTTTCAATTACATCGTCCACATTTAAAACTTCATCTGTTATCCGAATCGTATTTGTTTCAAAAATATATTTTGTCTGATCATGCGTCAAACGGCTTCCTTCCATATGATTTGAATTATATGTAAGGTCTATCTGTGTTTTATGATAAATGCCTCCAGTATACTTGGAAGTTTTCTGTTCTCTTAAAATTTCTAAAAGTGTTACCGGTTGCTTTTTCTTTTTATTTTTTCTCTCAGGCTTTTTCGCATCTTCGGGAATATTCCATGTTTTTCCTGTGAGAAATGCACCTTCGATACGACCATTGGCACAATAATTGCGAACGCTTCGCTCTGAAATATTCCATTTTTTTGCAGTTTCAGCAACGGATTGATATCCCACAAATATTCCTCCTCTCAGCGTGATATCTGATAATAATGATATTATAGCATATTATCGGCAATATTCATATATTTTAAACCTGTGATTCCGCCCATTTCTTGCCGATAACGGCAAAATTGATAAATAAAGAAAAACTCCACAAATTGTGAAGTTCCTTTAAAAATTAATCTTATATCTCTCTAATTCCACGCCATCTTCTTCTAGCCATACTGTCTCTACATATTCTCCACCATTTGCCAGAATCGTTCTCCTGCTGGCTTCATTTTCAGAAAGGCATGCTACATAGATTTCATCAAATCCGAAGCGTTGCAAATGTTTCTTAGCCTCAGAAAGAAGTTGCTTCGCGTAACCTTTTTTACGTTCTGATGGACGAACCGCATAGCCAACATGTCCTGTATATAATCGATTTCGCTCACCTAAAATCTTATGAACCTGATAGCTGCCAATCACTTTCCCATCTGATTCGCGGATTGCCAAAACAACATCCCCCCATGTGCCACGCCTATTTGCTGGACGATCAAGATCGCTCCAGTTTGCACAATGTTTTACAAAATCTTCCGGATTTTCATCACCTTTTAACGAATAACAACCATCAAATGAAGATTTTGCTTCGAGCATCTCCTGACGAAACGCCATGATTTCATCAGCAAAATCTATTGTTGGTTTTACAAATTGTAGTGTATCCATTTGGGTACTCCTTCATTTTTTCAGATGATTATTTATAATCAAAGTAACTTATATTCTACACTCTCTTCTCATACCCATATCGTAAATCACCTGCTTCATCTCCTTCTGTGAGATAAAACTGGCCACATTTTTCAAAACCTGCTTTCGCAAGTGCTCGCTGCATAGCCATATTCTCTGGATGCGTGTCAATTCGGATACTTTCAGCGCCACAACTTTTCGCAAGCTTTGCCACCTCATTAAACAAAAATCCAATGATTCCATTCCCATGAAGACTTCTTGCAACCGCACTACGGTGAATTGTGGCATACAAAGTATCATCCTTTGTTAACCATTTTCCGTCCGTAATTTCTCTGTAACAGGCTTCGTCGGTAAATGTTACCGCACACATGGCAACAACATCACTTTCCTTTTCTACTACATATCCGATAGAATCGTGCACATCTTGAATAAATAACTTTTCATCAGGATAAGTACCACGCTGCCATTGATTGATCTTCTGGGATTTTAATAGTGCTTTTGCATCTTCAGCAATCTGAACCATGGATGAAATATCTGATATTTTTGAATGTCTGAAAATCATAATATAAATTCTCCTTACAAATTTGCAAGACATATCCTAAACCATCTGCGTCTCGCAAATTTTTATTATTCTATAAGAATTATACCACTTCTTCGTATTCCCAGCTATCCGTATCAACGACAAGAAATCTCTGATTTCCAATTGGCCACCCATCACGATAGGTCGAGAATACATCACATGAAATCAAATTTCCCACTTTTGTTATTTCTTTCATAGGTGTATGTCCAACCACCTGCAATATTCCATCTTCTTTATAAAGAGTCACATCTGTCAATTGAGGACGTAACCAGATG
>JAZUED010000006.1:0-7280 GCA_045640005.1 Candidatus Fimousia sp. | reverse complement strand
ATCATACATCTTTTTTTGACATAGCGGAAGTTATGTCTTTTTCTCGTGCCCATCTTTAGTTATTTCTGGATAGTATTCAGTTTTCAATGTCCTGCTACAAATCTCTGGTATTTCTTAGTGAAGATTCCGAGAGATTATTCTATTTTGTACGCATATATACAGTAATATGATCAGGATTATCATAATCCTTCTCATAACCATTATCATGATAGTATTCGTAAATAACATCTTTTCCGTCTTCGATATAAGATAAGAAAGAAAGATCTTCAAAATCCACTTCATTTACACACTGTCCGCCAGCACTCATCGGAATAATATGGTTTTTGCGGACAAATACAACGACATCAGATAAATCAACTCGTACAAAATGATCGCCTTTTGCAAGGCTTTCTTCTTCCACAGTTCCATCCATCTTAAAACGCACCATCTTCATAGCTTCTGGAAGGTATACATAACGACCAATTGCATTCTGCTCATAAACTGGAGCAATCATAAGTCCATCTCCTAAGAACAGCTGATCTTCCACATGTACTGCTCGTTCATCCTCAGGATATTCAAAAGCAAGCGGTGTGAACATCATTTCGTCACGAATCGCCGCTTTCATGTATTCACTGTAAATGTAAGGCAGGAATTTGTAACGAAGCCCCATAATATGACGGAACGCATCAATATCTTCAAACTGATAAGCTTCCTGACGACGACTCATCTTCACGCTATGGTTACGCATAAGCGGTGTAAATATACCGAGTGCAAGCCAGCGAAGGAGTAAATCTTCTGTTGTATCACTGCCAAATCCACCGATATCAGCTCCATTATATAAAAGACCACACATATTTAAGGATGGTAGCATCTTTAAGTTCATAAGCAAATGTGACCAGAAGGAATTATTGTCTCCCTGCCAGATTCCACCATAACGATGCATGCCGATATAAGATGAACGGGAGAACATTAAAATACGTTTTTCTGGTTCTAAGCGTTCAAATGCCTCTCCAGCCGCTCTTGTCATATTATAGCCAAATAAGTTGTGTACCTTATCGTGACGAACCATTTGCCCATCAATGTTATGATAAAATTTCTTATAGTCTTCAGTATTCTGAGAAATGCCATAGGTAAGCGCCTGAAAATGTTCAAATTCCTCTTGATTTAATTTCTTTCCACGTAAACTTGCCACTTCTTCAATAACATCTCTGAAACGATCCTCCGTATAGAAGATGGATGGCTCATTCATATCATTCCAGAAACCTTCTACTCCCTGATCAAGAAGAACCTGATACTGATTGCCGAACCAGTCTCTTGCTTCTTTATTAAGCATATCAGGGAATACACAAAGACCAGGCCATACTGCCACAACAAACGGACTGCCATCTTCTTTTGTACAGAAATAGCCTTTTTCTAGACCTTCATCACAGACTGAATAGCCTTCTTCTAATTTCACTCCGGCATCAATAATTGGAACAAGATGAATGTTTTGCGCCTTCATTTCTTTGTTAAATTCCTTGAAATCTGGGAAACGTTCTGGATTAACCGTAAAATCCTTGTAATCCTGCATATAATCAATGTCCATGTAGACACTATCAAGCGGAAGCTTTAATTCTCTGTGTTTTTCTACTACTTTACGAACGTCTTCTGCGTTCATATAACCCCAACGACTCTGTCCAAAGCCAAATCCCCATAATGGAGCAATGTAGCTGCGACCAATGAGATGGCGGAACTGCTTTACAATATCTTTTACATTTTCACCGGTAATGACATATACGTCCATGTTCCAGTCAGACGCTGTGATTTTCAGTTCATTAAGCTTTGTATATCCCACATCAAATCGCATAATGCCTGGATAATCAAAGAAAAATCCAACCTGTTCTTTCCCATCAATGACGATAAAGTTGTGGGATGCATACAGACTGATGCGGTCTTCTAAGTGATGTGGGTCATCACAGCAACGGCTTTCGTATACCCAGCCACGTTTATTAATTCCACGAATATTTTCGCCAAGACCATAAATACGGTCTTTGGAATCCATATCATAAGAAAAACTGAGAGTATCCTCATCTATTTTCAGATAAGAAAAGCTCTCAGTTGTAATTTCGGGTTTGCTAAGTATTGCTTCTGTCTCCATCACAGAGCCAAAGGCATATCGTTTGATCATCTTCTTTCCTCCTTAATCACATCATATACTCGCTTAGAATGTTCCCAGTATACGATTGTGATATCATCTTCCTTATTTGCAGCAGATATTACTTCTTTTGCATACATATTCAGTTTTATGCTTTGTTCTCCATATCCAGACGCAATGGTAGCATATTCGCCATCTTCGAGTGAAAAGAATGGTTCTTTCCCTTCCCAGCTGATATCCCCTGCTTTCATCTCATAAGTTGCAGGACCAACAATCAGATCCCATCCAGTATCCCAAAGTCCCTGCATTCCATATAATAAACCACCGATACTTAATAAAGTCATCAAAAAGGTTACTGGAGATACAACAACGATATGGGTTTCCTGAATCAGCTCATAAAAATCAGCAAGAATTTTTGCACCAAACAACACAAGAATGCCGTAGGAAAGACCATTATAGACCATTCCTGTCATTCCAAGGCTGTCTTCAAAAAATACCATTACTAAGATAAGAAGAACGAGGATAGCAACACCGCCACCTCGTCTCATTAATTTTTTCATATTCAAATTTCTTTCTAATATTATTTTATATTTTTATAATATAAATCAAGCATCTATTCCACTTCACCGTTTAAAATCTTAATGGAATAAAGATATCGTTCTTTTAATTCTTTTGTTCGTGCAGATCGCTTTTGAAGTGGAATTCTGCTCTGATCCAAGTTGTGATTTAAATCAGCAAGCTTCACCTTTGTAGAAATTGGATTTGCTTTTACGGTTCTTACATAATCAAAATATGTTAAATTCATATCTCTTGAAAGAACACCAACTGCGTCTACTACTTCCATTGGAAAATCTTTTGCAAGGTCTTCTAAAGTAAGATCAGTATCTTCTACCACATCATGAAGCAATGCCACACAAGTACTGTACTCGTCATCCATCTGTTCTGCAAGATGGTATGGATGAAAAACATAAGGGACACCACCACGGTCGTACTGTCCATTATGTGCTTCATAAGCAATGTTCATGGCTTTCACGGTTAATTCAGTATAAATCATATCAGTCTCTTTTCTTGTTCTTTACAACCAGTACACATTAACTATATAACATTTGCGTGTTAAAAGGCAAGGAAATCGGACAAAATAATAAAAAGAGTGTAAAAACACTCTTTTTATCGTTTTACCATCGTCACAAATCTGCAAAAATAGACTCATCTTCGTTTTATATACGTCACAAACGTTAGCAATAAACTTCTGCAATCTGGCTGTTTAATTCATCACCGATCACAAAAACTTCTAAGATTTCCATAATATCATCAATGGTTACATCCGTTGTTTCTTCATCAATGGCAAGATAGCTTACCACCTTAGAAACTGTAACATAAGATTCGCCTGCAATTTTCATCGCTTCCGGGATGGTCAGTTTTCGATCTGCCATTTCCATCAGGCGATTGTTATCAATGACTACTAACGCATTGACAAATTCAGAGATACGATTGATTCCCTGGATAGCCTGATGTAAGCGAGGACTTCCTTCAAACATGAATGGTTTTACAACAAATGCTATAGTAAGAATACCCATCTCTTTTGCTAAATCTGCAATGAGTGGTGTTGCAAGGGTACCTGTCTGACCACCCATACCAGCTGCAATGAGTAACACATCTACATCTTCAAGAATAGATCCAACCTGTAATAACGTATCTTCAATTCCATCTTTAATTAATATACGATGATCCGCTACCGAAACATCTAATGCTTCTGCATCCATATCAACGGTAATGCCTTTAGCTACCGGAATATTCTCAGCTAATGCTTCGTTTACAAGATTGATTCCGGCTCTGCCGATACCGGCAAGTGCCACTTTCACCTGTTTCTTTTCTATTGCAGACATTTCTGCTGTTTCGGCTTCAACACTTAAATCGTCAGGTTGATTGGCGTCTTCTTCCTCCGACTCATCTTCAGAATCCTGTTCTTCTTCGTTTTCCTGTTCTTCTTCACGATCAGCGACAAAATCTTCTCTCATCGGTGTAAACACATCGAGTAAAATGCCTTCTTCGATACATACACAGCCATGTTTTACGCTATCAGTCTTTAACATAGCATCACCGGCTGTTACAACTTTCATCTCATCATCAATATTAAAACAGAATTTACCGGAAACAACGTAAGTAATCTGTGTATGTGGATGAGAGTGCATTGCGCCAATTGCACCTACTTCAAAATGATTTTCCACGATCATAAGATCTTTATTATAGGCTAAAATTTTTCGATCCAACCCATTTGTCACATTTTCTAAAGTGATTTCTTCATTCTTAATCCATCTCTGGTCTCTTTTTGTATCCATAATTAATCTCCTTCGATCATCTTTTCCATTGCGACATGAGGAATACCATCCTCTAAAAACTCTTCCGAAACGATTTTGAATCCTTCTCTTTCATAAAATCCAGTTGCATAACACTGTGCTTCAAGATAAATTTTTGACGGAGCCATCCTTTCTTTTATTGCAATCAAAGATTTCGCCAAAAGTTCGCCTCCCAGACCAACACCACGTTTTGTAGTGAGTACGCGCCCAATCTGTACAACTCCTTCATCTATAAAAAAGACGCGTAGATATGCAGGTATTTCTCCATCCTCCATAAAAAACATATGAAGACTATTCTTGTCGATGCCGTCAATATCCTGATATATGCAAGGCTGCAGCACGACAAATAGTTCACTGCGCACACGTAGGATCTCATAGAGTTCTTCAATATTCAGTTCATTAAAAGTTTTTACTGTCAGTTTCATTATTCTTAGCCTATATTATATCATGATTCTATTCTTTTTGCTATGTTACCATAACAGCAAAACATTTACAAAGCAGGAACATAACCTTCTTCTACAAGAAGCTTTTTACCATCATCACTTAATAACCAGTCACGAAGAGCTCTCACAGGATCATCCTGCTTCGTATTTTTGCGAATTGCAATATAAAAATCATTTACCAGTGGATAAGAACCATCCCCGATGGATTCATTTGACGGAACAACGCCTTCCATAGAAATCATCTTAAGATTTGGATCGCTCTTCATCTTGTCAGCATAATAATATACGGAAAATCCAAGCGCACTTCCAGAGCCGTCAAATGCTGCTACCTGCTCAATCAATTCTCCCATTGTGCCAATTAAAAGATCTTTTCCAGGTTCCATCGTCTTTTCGCCGTTCATAACTAAATTATTAAGAAGCGTCTGGCTTCCAGATGTAGAATTTCTCTGAAATGGTACGATTTCTTCATCGTTACCGCCAACTTCCTTCCAATTTGTAATTTTTCCAGTGTAAATATCACGAATCTGATCAATGGTAAGAGATTCTACAGGATTTTTCGCATTTACGATAAAAACAAGACCATCACGTCCTAAAGAATCTACCTCCAAATCCTTCATCTGATCTTTTAATTCTTCTTTGATTTCATCCGGAGCTTCGTAAGATACGATTAAATCCATATCCTGTTCCAGAAGTCTTCCCCAGCTAGTAGAAGTACCACCATTTACAAAGCTGTCTGCGAGGTAAGTTTCTGCCATATCGGCATCTTCCCCAGAAAGCTCTTCCATAATACGAATCAATAATGGTTCATTCGCAAGGGAACCATCTAAACGAGGAAGGTGATCTTTATCAATTCCATCGATTTTGATATGCACTTCTCGATTTGGTTTTGAATTGCAGTCTTCACTAGAGCTTTCGGTTGTTTTTGAATTTTCTTCATTCTCTACTTTTTTACTTGTACAGCCAGTAAGTAACATCATTGCTGCAAGTGAAATTGCTATGTACTTTTTCCATCTTCTCATAATTATTCTCCTTTCAAAATCATTCTTTTCTCACCTAATGATTGTTTTTTTCAGATATCACTAATCCATATTTCCAAGTTCATATTTTTTCATCTTTGTAATCCAGTTGCCATCAAAATCAATTAAACCAACGGACTGGCCACGGGAAAGCGCAATACGTCCATCTTTCGCAAGCCCAATTCCAGAAGCATTCTTCACAATTATGGTTCCATCACCTTTGACTAAATCCATACGCATATGTTCTTCTTCCATATAAAAGCCACAATTATAGAGAGAATTTTTAGGATCCTTCTCATCGTCATATACAATACCAATATCTGTATATTGATCGGCTGGAATAACTTCTTTTAAATCCAGATTATATAGAGCTGCGTGTTCCCAGTCATCTGTAATTGCAATAAAACCACTCTTTAAAGCGGATACATTACCCACATTTTCCATCTTTGCAGAAGCAACAACTTTACCATTTCGATCAAGCTTATAAAATCCTTTACGATCAATGCCGATAAAATACTCTGCCTTATCCTGATTAGCAACGTCTGTATCTTCATTTGCACGCACGATTTTCTGGTAGCGATCAGAAAGTACTTTTTGCTTGTTCCAATCTTTTAGGACATACGTACCTTCCGCATCTCCTGACATTACTGCAATTTCATCGTCCACATAAGTCACTTCATCCGCTTGAAGAAACGGTTTTAATTCATCTCCATCCGCTTTGCTCATATCATAGACATTGCCACCAAGACTAAGATATGGTCCAATCATTCCATCATCATATAAAGAGCTGTCAGAAGCATTCCCTAAACTGCCTAGCAGACATAATTCGGTGTCATATACATTCAGATCATAAGTAAAATCTTCTTCATTATGCTTGTAGGATACTAAATAATTGCCAACAACCATGCAGTCATCACTGCCATCTTCAAGCTCCCAAGGAAAACCAGCCAGTTTTTTACCATTTTCATCGATAATTCCAAGCATTCCAGTCATAAACCCACTTGCAGCGATATGATGCTCATCCAGCTTTTCAAGAGACCACACATCCTTGATTTTTTCATCTGTTTCGGTATTCACAAGTTCTGCATGAAACTCCATGCCGGCAGTATCAATATTCACGTCAAAATAATCTCGACTGACGATCCAGTCACCAAAGGCCTGACCATATACTGTATTTTCCCAGTCAATTAAAATATTGCCTTCCGTGTCGTAGAGACGGCTATAAACTTTACGGTCATATCCGCCCTCTTTATCCTTTGCAAAATCCGAATAACTTGCGCTATAATAACGTACTTCGTCTGTAATCAGATCACGCACCGCCTCATATCGAACCTGATCCGCACGCACAACC
>JAZUED010000005.1:0-1751 GCA_045640005.1 Candidatus Fimousia sp. | reverse complement strand
AATCGCAATTGCATCTATGGTATTCAAAAACAAATTTACAGACAACGATCGTAAAGGTGCTCCAGTAAACGCAATCATGGGTCTTTGCTTCATCTCCGAAGCTGCTATCCCATTCGCAGCTGCTGACCCAACAAGAGTTATTCCTTCTTGTGTAGTTGGTTCTGCTGTAGCTGGTGCTTTATCCGAATTATTCGGATGTACATTAATGGCTCCTCACGGTGGTGTATTCGTAATCGCAACAGTTGGTAACCCAATCATGTACATCGCTGCAATCTTAATCGGTTCCATCGTAGGTGCAGTACTTCTTGGAGTACTTAAAAAGGCTGTAAAATAACAGATACCTTACATAATATTAAACGCCATAATAAACAATATAATAAATCTCTCAAAAACTACAAACACACGGATAAGGGCTTCGCATTAGCGAGGCCCTTGTTCATTATATAGAAAGCAATAGATGCATCCAATTGGCAGGTAAATGATCCTGACAAAAACATTTACCACTGGTAAAAGATTATTGACACAATAAGTTTACATGTGGTACACTTTTTGCATAGGAAACAAATACTATGAAACTCAAATACCATTAAGTTATTACAGGGAGACAATGATAATGGAAAAAACACAGTATCAGGCAAAAATTGACGAAATCAAATGTTTTATTTTAGATATGGACGGAACAATCTATTTAGGTAATGATCTGTTCCCATTTACACCTGCATTTTTAGATAAATGTGCAGAAACAGGAAGAGAGATGTACTACTTCACAAATAACTCTTCTAAGAGCCAGCAGGCATACATTGATAAATTAAATAAGATGGGTATTCCAATTGGTAAAAAACAGATGATGATTTCTTCTCACGTAATTATCAAATATTTATTAGAAAATCATCCAGGTGAAACTGTATATGTAGTTGGTACACCATCTCTTATTAACGAATTCAAATCTTTTAATATTCCGTTAGTAGACGAAAATCCAGATATCGTAGTATTAGGATTTGACCTTACATTAACATATGAAAAGATTTCCAAAGCATGCCACTATGTTCGTCATGGTGCTACATACTACGGAATCAACCAGGACTGGAACTGCCCAATCGAAGGTGGAGAATTCATTCCTGACTGCGGATCCATGGCTAAATTAGTAGAAGGATCCACAGGCAGATGGCCAGAATTCTTTGGAAAACCAACCAAACATACATTAGACTATATCATTAAGGAAACAGGATACGATCCAAGCGAAATCGCAATCGTAGGGGACCGTCTCTACACAGACATCGCAGTTGCGGATGGCAGCGATGTAACATCCATCATGGTACTTACAGGTGAAGCCACTTTAGCTGATGTAGAAGTAAGCGACATCAAACCAAACATGATCGTAAACTCCTTAGAAGATATTACTGCAATGTTATAAAAACTACTTATAACACTTTTGTTATAGGTTCATACCGATTTTGCAAGTTCGGCGCTCCAACTGTTTTGGGGCGCCTTTTTATGTTATTCTAATGACTAGAAAAATAAGAAAAAACATTGGAAAGGGGAACATAAAAACTTGAAAAATATGAGTATTGATAAGAAAAGATGGATTATCTTAGCGGCAGCCTGTATCACAAATCTCTGCCTTGGTTCCATCTATGCATGGAGTGTATTTGCTTCCTCCATGGCAGAATATTTTAACAGCAATTTAGGTATGGCAGTAACCGTTGCAGACTTAGCCATCGTTTACACCATTGCAAACTCTGTTGGACCAA
>JAZUED010000004.1:0-6553 GCA_045640005.1 Candidatus Fimousia sp. | reverse complement strand
TTAAGAGTATTTATATTAGAGGTTTAGTTAAGGAGAGAATTATTATGGATTATATTTTATCCCCATCAATTTTATCAGCAGATTTTAATAATCTTGGACGAGACATTAAAGCAGTAGAAGAATCTAAAGCACAGTGGCTTCACATTGATGTTATGGATGGTTCATTTGTACCTAACATTTCTTTTGGTTTCCCAATCATGCAGTCTTTAAGAAAGATTACAGACATGTACTTTGATGTACATTTAATGATCGTGAATCCAGATAAATATATTGAACGCTTTGTTGATGCAGGTGCTAACATGATCACTGTACATGCAGAAGCATGCACACATTTAGACCGTGTAGTTCAGCAGATTAAGCAGGCTGGCGCAAAAGCCGGAGTTGCACTTAACCCAGGAACTCCATTATCAGCGATTGAATGGGTTTTAGGAGAACTTGACATGGTATTAATTATGACAGTCAATCCAGGATATGGCGGACAGAAATATATTCCATATTGTGATAAAAAAATTGCAGCATTAAGACAGATGATTACTGATCGTGGTCTTGACGTAGATATTCAGGTTGACGGTGGCGTTACACCTGATAACATTGCTGAAATCGCAGGATTTGGAGCAAATGTTTTTGTAGCAGGATCAGCAGTATTCAACGGTGACATTGATTCAAATGTTAACGCTCTTTTTGCTCAGTTAGATAAATAAAAACTATTGGAGGACATAGCAACATGAGTAGTTGTAATAATGATTGCAGTTCGTGCGGATCTAATTGCGCATCTCGTAGAGAACCACAGGATTTAACATTCAAATTACATGAAAAAAGTAAAGTAAAAAAAGTAATCGGTATCGTATCCGGTAAAGGTGGCGTAGGTAAATCCATGACCACTTCTTTAATGGCAGTTGGAACAAGACGCGCTGGTTATAATGTAGGTATTTTAGATGCCGATATCACAGGCCCATCTATTCCAAAAGGATTTGGCTTAGTAGATCAGTTATATGGAACAGCAGAACAGTTAATTGTTCCAGCAAGAACAAAAACCGGAATCCAGGTAGTTTCCATCAACCTTTTATTAGACAGCGAAACAACACCAGTAATCTGGAGAGGACCGGTACTTGGCAACGTAATCAAACAGTTCTGGAGTGAAACATTATGGCAGGATGTAGATTACATGTTTGTCGATATGCCACCAGGAACAGGCGACGTTCCTCTTACCGTATTCCAGTCCTTACCACTTGATGGTATCATCATCGTGGCATCTCCACAGGAATTAGTAGGAATGATCGTGGGTAAAGCAGTTAACATGGCTAAGATGATGAACGTACCAATCTTAGGACTTGTTGAAAATATGAGCTACTTACAGTGCCCAGACTGCGGCAAGAAGATTTCCGTATTTGGCGAAAGCCACATCGATGAAATCGGCGCACAGTATCAGTTACCAGTACTCGCTAAATTACCAATCGATCCAAAACTCGCAGAAGCATGCGACGGCGGTAAATTAGAAGAATTAGTAGAGATTTATGTGGATCGTATCGTAGCGTTGGTTTCTTCTCTTGGCTAGGTTTTCTTTAGGAACAGATGCTGTCTGGCATTGTGCGTCATGCTAATGAGAAATCAAGAATAACTTAAAAGCAGAATTTGTTCTTTGTCGATTCCGACATTCAGGCAAACAGCCGACATCAGACAAATTCTGCTTTTGGTTATTCTAAGATTTCCCATTACATGCATGAGACACAATGCCAGACAGCATCTCCAAAGGAAACCTAGCCAAGAGAAGAATCACCTGCCGAGGCTGTTTAGGCGGGCCTGCAGCCCGGCGAAAAGCCTGTTATGAAGTTCGGCGTCCTAGTCTTTCAATCAATTGATATTGCATCTGCATGAATAATAAGAGAATCATTTCAGAATAACAAAAGCAACCATTTCTTGATGTATTATGTCTTTTATGCCATGAACAGCTCGATGAATGTGTATGGCAAACGACATACACATTCGAGAGATGTCCATGCTGTAAAAGACATAATGAATAGACACAAGAAATGGTTGCTTGTTAAGTTATTCTGTTTGATTCGATTTTATTCATGCAGATGCAATATCACATGTATAAAAGACTAAGACGCCGACTTCCTATAAGCATTAGGCGTCATCCCGGTACTTTTCTTAAACACCTGTGAAAAATAACTCTGGGAAGAGAATCCTACCGTGCTTGCAATCTGTGCAATGGACTGGCTGGTTGTCTCTAGAAGGCGCTTACTTTCCGCTATACGCTTTTCTATCAGATAGTTGATAGGTGAGTAGCCAATGTACTTGTTAAAGGCGTGTACCATGTAATATTTGTTCATATGGGTCATGGTAGCTAAGGAATCAAGTGTGATATTCTCTGCAAAGTGATGGTCGATATAACGCTTGATAAATGCACATTCCTTATTTGTTCTGGCAGAAGAAGTGGATGTGATGGTGCACTTGGTCTGACGAACGACATTGGTTACCAAAATTTCTAATAAATTCTGACATACCTCTTCATAGTTAAATTCCATCTTTTTGATTTCATGAAGGATGGATTTAAAATAAAAAGAGATGTTCTTATAATTATCTTTTAATGACTTCTTCAGATAAAGAGAAGAACTCATATCAGTAAATTCATTCGGAGTGAAGAAAATACCATCCATACCAATTACAATCGCTTCAATCGGGCTGTCTGCATAAGACAGAAGCTGATGAAGCACATTAGGATTGACAATCACTAAATCATTCGTCTGAACCGGACAAAGAGTATTGTCAATATAGAATTCACCGCTGCCACGAGTAATAAAATAAAGCTCGGTATAAGTATGTTCCTGAAGCTCGCGGGCAGGCTTGGTAGGATAATTCGCTTTTTTAATATAAAGGAGTCTGCAGTCAATTGGCTGCGGCTGGCGATTCTGCCAGGTCATAGATTTCTGATTCATGTTTTACCCCCATAAAGATTCTGGGTAAACACCTTCATCACGAAGCTGCTTTAATGAAGCAACAACAAACTCCTTATCCTCTTTATATGTAACCCCATACCATTTTGCAGTGGATTTTAATACTTTTACGTCTGCTTTTCCGGAGTCAATTAAACCAGAAACAACGGATGGAATAAAATATTCGCCTTTTAATGGATTTGTAGCGATTGCGTTGTCTAAGAATGCAGGGAATCCTTCGCCGATTTCATCAAATAAATTGTGCTGGAATCCGAAGAAGTTCATGGATACAGGAGTATCGTAGGAAAGTGCTTCCCAGGATGCACCGTCATCTTCTGTATATTCCGCATGATCGCCACGTTTTTCAATGTGAGTACGTTCTGTGATGGACTGTAAAAATCCTTCATCGTCTGTTACGCAAACGCCACGGGATACGTGTCCATTATCAGTTACTGTGTTGCCTAACTGATAACCAACCATAGCATAATGATACTTGTCATCATCCTTAGGCTGAGTTAAATATTCATACATTACTTTGTATGCATCAGCGCCGTAGTAGTCATCTGCATTAATTACGGCAAATGGTCCGTCCACTGCGTCTTTGCAGCAGTAAATTGCGTGAGCAGTTCCCCATGGCTTTACTCTGCCTTCTGGAACTTCATAACCTTCTGGTAATTTATCTAATTCCTGATATGCATATTCCACGTTGATATGTGGTTCGATACGCTTACCAATATTTTCAATAAATACATCTTTGATCTGTTCTTTAATTAAAAATACCACCTTGGAAAATCCGGCTCTTTTTGCATCGAATACAGAATAATCAATGATTGCATTGCCGTGCTCATCCATTGGGTCCATCTGTTTTAATCCGCCATAACGACTGCCCATTCCGGCTGCTAAAATTACTAATGTTGGTTCGTTCATAGCTTACCCTCCCTAAACAGTTTTTGTTAAAAAATTATCTCAAACTAATGTAATTATATCACAAAAACGTCATTTTATAAATGATTTTAAGATAATAAATCTAAAGATTTATAAAAAATGTGGCGAAACATTTACCAGTGGTAAAGTCATAATCTTGACAAAGGATTTTACCAGTGGTATACTATAACTAAGGTAGAGATTTTTTAATAAAAAACAGATGCATTTCATGGCCTGTTATTTGAAAATCGGAAGAATTGGCAATTAATTCCGTAGATGATGAGAGGTGAAAATTATGAAACAATTTGATGTTATTATTAAGGATCCAATGGGTATTCATGCCCGCCCTGCAACTATGATTTATAGTGTGTGTAATGCATATAAAAGTCAGGTTAAACTTCAGCATAAAGGGAGAGAAGTTTTTGGTCAGGACGTGCTGGCGGTAATGGGCCTACATGTAGTAAAAGGTGATTTGCTGCATATAACTGTCGACGGTTCTGATGAAAGTGAGACGTTAGAAAAATTAATGGAGCTGTTTGAGGAAATTAACAGAGAATTCGAATAACAAATGGCAAATGACACGCGTTTTCAGAATATACGGGGTGTTTTATGTGAACAAGTGTTACAATTTAGTTCGAACTCATTGATTTAGATACATGCACATATTATAATTAAGTTACTAAATATTTTAAAAGGAGAGATATACTATGGCATCATTAGCTGCAACAGCAAACGAAATCAGAAAAGGCATTATTAAAGCAACAAATAGTGCAAAATCCGGTCATCCAGGTGGATCTTTATCCGCAGCAGACATCTTTACATATCTTTATTTTGAAGAAATGAACATCGATCCTGCTAATCCAAAAGACCCTAACAGAGACCGTTTTGTATTATCCAAGGGACATGTAGCTCCAGGTTACTATGCTACATTAGCTGAAAGAGGCTATTTCCCTAAAGAAGATTTATTAACATTAAGAAAGATCGGTTCTCATTTACAGGGACATCCTTGTATCGCTCATACACCAGGTGTAGATATGTCCTCTGGTTCTTTAGGACAGGGCATCTCTTGTGCAGTTGGTATGGCAATTTCCGCTAAATTAACAGGTGCTGATTACCGTGTATACACATTACTTGGCGATGGTGAAATCCAGGAAGGTCAGGTATGGGAAGCATCTATGTTAGCAGGACATAGAAACTTAGATAACTTAGTCGTAATCGTTGATAACAATGGTTTACAGATTGATGGTAACATCGCAGATGTATGTTCTCCATATCCAATCGCTGACAAATTCAAAGCTTTCAACTTTAACGTAGTTGAAATCGATGGACATGACTTTGATCAGATCGCAGACGCATTTGCTCAGGCAAAAGCTTGCAAAGGTATGCCAACAGCTATTATCGCTAAAACTGTTAAAGGTAAAGGCGTAAGCTTCATGGAAAATCAGGCATCCTGGCATGGATCTGCTCCTAACGATGAACAGATGGCAATTGCATTAGCTGACTTAGCTAAATTAGACTAGTAGAAAGCGAGGACTATTGAATATGGCAGACGTAAAGAAAATCGCTACTAGAGAATCTTATGGTAGTGCATTAGTAGAATTAGGAAAAAAATATGACAACTTAGTAGTTTTAGATGCTGACCTTGCAGGCGCAACTAAAACAGGTATGTTCAAAAAAGAATTCCCAGAACGCCACATTGACTGTGGTATCGCAGAAGGTAACATGGTATCTGTAGCAGCAGGTCTTGCTTCCACAGGTTTAGTACCATTTGCTTCCACATTCGCAATGTTCGCAGCTGGACGTGCTTTTGAACAGGTACGTAACTCTGTTGGATATCCACACTTAAACGTTAAAATCGGTGCTACACATGCTGGTATCTCCGTAGGTGAAGACGGTGCTACACATCAGTGTAACGAAGACTTAGCTCTTATGAGAACTATCCCAGGTATGGTAGTAATCAACCCAGCTGATGACACAGAAGCTAAAGCAGCTGTATTTGCAGCTTACGAATATGAAGGACCAGTTTACTTAAGATTTGGTCGTCTTGCTGCTCCTGTAATCTTTGACCCAGAAACATACAAATTCGAAATTGGTAAAGGTCAGATTCTTGAAGATGGTACAGACGTAACAATCATCGCTACAGGTCTTGAAGTTGGTTATTCCTTAGAAGCAGCTAAAATCTTAGCTGAAAAAGGTATCTCTGCTCAGGTAATCAACATGGCTACAATCAAACCAATCGACGAAGAATTAATCGTTGAAGCTGCTAAGAAGACAGGCAAGATCGTTACTGTTGAAGAACATTCCATCATCGGTGGTTTAGGTTCTGCAGTTTGTGACGTACTCGCTGCTAAATGCCCAACTCCAGTTCTTAAGATTGGTGTTAACGATGAATTCGGTCATTCCGGTCCAGCTGTTGCATTAATCGAAGAATTCGGTTTAGACGGCAAAGGCATCGCTGCAAAAGTTGAAGCTTGGGTATAATTTGTAAGCTTAGACGATATATTTTTTAAAGAATATCGAGGGGTTGAATACAATTGTATTCAACCCCTTTTTTTCGTTCTCATTTTTTGATATAATGCTCTTTATAGAGATAAATAGCCGTTCAAAATATGTGAGAGGAAAATCATATGGAATTATTAAAAGAAAGAATTCGTAAAGATGGTGTCTTAAAACCAGGTAATGTATTAAAAGTT
>JAZUED010000003.1:0-18907 GCA_045640005.1 Candidatus Fimousia sp. | reverse complement strand
CACCTCCCTTAGGGATTGGTCCATATTCGCCGTTAATAACTGCCATAACAGCGTCTCTATATTTTTCGTAACCACCGCAACGGCAAAGGTTACCACTTAAAGCTTCTAATACATCTTCAACTGTTGCATCTGCTTTTTCATTTAATAATGCTGCAGCTGCCATTAACATACCTGGTGTACAGTAACCACACTGTGGTGCACCATAGTCAACGAAAGCCTGCTGAAGTGGATGTAAAGCACCATTCTGTACTAAACCTTCAACAGTTACAACATTTTTACCATTTAACTGGCAAGCTAATACTAAACAAGATTTGATTGCTTTTCCATCAATAATTACTGTACAGGAACCGCAGTCACCCTTGTTACATCCACATTTTGTACCTGTAAGACCAACATTATCACGGATGATTTCGAGTAAGGACTGTTCAGCTTTAGCGATCACGTCTACAGGTTTTCCATTTAAAGTAAAAGAAATAATCTGTTTCACAATATTCACACTCCTTCTCTACATAGCACCTTTAATGGCACGTTTAACCATTACAGGAGCGATTTTATTTCTATACCATGCGCTAGAACGAATGTCATCAATTGGGCAAATGTTTTCAACAGCTAATTTAGAAGCAGCTTCAATTGCTTCATCTGTTAATTCTTTTCCAATTAATGCTTCTTCAACTGCTGTAATACGTACTACAGTTGGAGCACAGGAGCCTACTGCTACACGAATTGCTTTGCAAATGCCATCTTCTGCTACAACACAAGCTGCTGCATTAACTGTGGATAATGTTTCAGCTTTTCTACGTCCCTGTTTAACAAATGCTGCTTTTGCGCCTTTAGCAATTACGATTTCAACGAGAACTTCATCAGCTGCAAGTACTGTTTTACCAGGGCCTTTGAAGAATTCGCATGCTTTGATTTCTTTTGTTCCTTCTGGTCCAGCTACTACGAATGTTGCGTCAAGAGCCATCATAGTTGGAACAGAGTCAGCTGCTGGAGATGCATTACAGATGTTACCACCGATTGTAGCGATATTTCTGATTGTTACGCCAGCCATTTCATTGATTGTCTGAGTAAGAACTGGAGCTTCTTTCTGGATAATAGGACATGCAGCAATGTCATTTAAGATTGCACATGCACCGATTTTGATAGAATCTTCTGTCTCAGTGATTGCATCCATCCCAAGATCAACAAGAGATACGATTACTGTTTCTAATTCATCACCAGTTGGAAGAGAATCCTGTACTGTGTGAAGTTTAGGCATAAAATCTGTACCACCAGCTACGAAACGAACGTTTTTGTCAGCGTTAGCTTTCACTGCTGCAAATAATTCGTCCATAGTCTTAGGCTGAATAAAAGAATACTTTCTCATGTATTCATCCCTCCTCATGAATTTTTTATTGAGTACATTATTTTCGCTTATATGTCTGTTGTCAGACATCCTACATATTCTAATTCTATCAAAATGACTTTGTTAAAGCAATGACATTTTCATAAAAAATAGACCATACAATTTGTGAAAATTGCACAGTCTATCAACATTTTTTTACATATTTGTTAGTAAATCAAGTCATTATTTTAATGCTTTATTTAATGATTCTTCCTCTTCCGGAGACAAATCAATATTACTTTTCCCATGAGTAATTTCTTTTGCATACACATAACTTCCGTGATCACTTTGCATACAGTTTATAATATATCCATCTTTTTTCTCATTCAAAACTGTAATTGCAAAACTTAGTTTTCCACCTAATCCTGTGAAAGCATCATATTTTACTATTCCCATTTTACTGAAAGCTTCATCTACTCGATCTGAGATTTCTAATATATCCAGATCTTGCTGTTCCTGTTTTAATCTGATTGTCTGCAACTCTTTTGCATTCGTCAGAAGTTGTTCTTCTAGAGACTTCCCATCGGATCCTTCCATAAAGGTATCATATTTTTTCGTCAACTTTGAAATCTTTGATTCCTGATATAAGATGATGATCAATAATAATAAAAACATTACTAGGAATGGCGTTATATTATACATCATATTACCCTCCTATTTACGTAACAAGCTTACGATTCGATCTAGGTCATCCTGAGAATAGTATTCAATCTCAATCTTTCCTTTATTATTTTTCTTATTTTTAATACTTACTTTGTTTCCTAAAATTTGTTTCAGATTTTCTTCTACTTCCTGGTAAATATACTTATAAGAATCATCCTTTACTGGTTTTTCTTTCTTTTCTTCTGTAAGTTTTTTAACCAGCTTTTCAGTCTCTCTTACACTAAGCTTTTCATCTGCCACCTTTAAAGCAGTTGTTTTCTGAATTTCTTCATCTTCCACTGCTAAAAGGGTTCTTGCATGACCCATGGATAAAACACCTTCTACTACCATACCCTGAATTTCTTCTGGTAATTTTAAAAGACGCATACTGTTTGTAACTGCTGATCTGCTTTTTGATACCTTTTTAGCAACTTCTTCTTGAGTTAACTTAAATTCTTCCATTAATCGTTTATATGCAACTGCTTCTTCAATTGGATTTAAGTCTTCTCTCTGAATATTTTCAATCAAAGCGATTTCTACTAATTCTTCTTCCTTATATTCCTTAATTACTACTGGTATCTCTTTTAGTCCAGCAATTTTAGCTGCTCTCCATCTACGTTCCCCTGCAATAATTTCATAATAGTCATCTTTTTTCATTACTACTAATGGCTGGATGATTCCGAACTGTTTGATGGAATCAGCAAGTTCCTGTAATGATTCTTCCTCGAATGCTTTTCTAGGCTGTTCTTTGTTTGGTTCAACCTGATCAATCTTTACCGTAATAATATCTTTGTCTTCTTTTTTTACTGCTGGTTTTCTACTTCTTCTTGTAGTTGCCTGTACTGTAGAAGTTTCCGGAATTAACGCATTTAACCCTTTTCCCAATGCATTTTTCTTTTTAGTCGCCATATGCTACCTCACTATTTGCAATTACCTCATCTGCTAACAGATCATACGCTTCTCCACCACTTGATTTTGGTGCATAAAAGTTGATTGGAAGTCCGTGACTTGGTGCTTCCGCTAATTTTACGTTTCTTGGTATAATTGTTTTATAAATATTCTGATGCAAGAAGTCTTTTACATTCTCAACTACCTGTAATGATAAATTCGTTCTGGCATCATACATGGTAAATACTACACCTTCAATCTCTAAATCAGGATTTAAACTATTTTGAATCAACTCAATTGTATAAATCAACTGTGTTAATCCATCTAATGCATAGAATTCACACTGAATTGGAACAATTACTGTGTCTGCTGCTGTCATTGCATTAATTGTAAGTACACCAAGTGCTGGAGGACAGTCAATAATGATAAAATCATAGTCATCAATTACTGCATCTAATTTATTTCTTAATTTGAACTGCATATTATCTTCTGTTAACAATTCAATTTCAGCACCAGTTAAATTTCTGTTTGCTGGAATGACTGACAGACAGTGAAATGCTTCAATCGTTGCTTCATCTGCTGTTAACTCATCATTTACAAGAAGATCATATACGGTAGTATCTAATTCATTCTTTTCTACACCTAATCCTGTTGTCATATTTCCCTGAGGGTCCATGTCGATTGCTAATACTCTCTTATTCTTATCGGCTATACAAGCCGCCAGGTTGATTGATGTAGTTGTTTTTCCTACTCCGCCCTTCTGATTGGCGATTGCGATTACTCTACCCATAATCATCCTCCTTTTCTCTTTCACTAAAATGTATTATAACATATGTTTCACGTGAAACAATTGAATTTCAAATATTTTAATTGTTTTTTAAGAAAAAAATGTTTCACGTGAAACATTACTTACGTGCCATATAAAAAAAGGAGATGTTTCACGTGAAACATCTCCCTGAAATATGAATTTCTTCTATATAAATAGAAACATCATCAAAATATTCAATTACATCTGTTCTGGACATCCAATACCAAGTAATCCTAATGCATCACTGATAATTGATTTTGTTAATGCAACAAGATGTAAACGAGCATTCTGAATATTCTTATCTTCAACAATACACTGATTATTATTGTAGAACTTATTAAAGCTCTGAGCAACAGCCATTGCATAACGAGCAACTATAGATGGTTCCATCTTTTCAGCAGCAAGCGCAACAACATCTGCATATCTTCCAATTTCTTTTAATAATGCAATAGAAGCTGCGTCTGTAAGAACACTATAATCAACTGCTTCATTCTGATCATAATCAGTAGCTCTTCTTAAGATACTTGCAGCACGTGCATATGTATACTGAACATATGGACCAGTTTCACCATCAAAGTTATGGATCTTATCCCAGTCAAATACTACATCTTTAATTCTCTGGTTATAAAGATCATTAAAAAGAATTGCGCCAATACCAACCTGGCGGATGACCTTTTCTTTATCCATGATATCTGGATTCTTTTCTTCAATAATTTCAGCAATACGATTCACAGATTCATTTAAAATATCTTCAGCATAGATGATATTACCTTTACGTGTAGAAAGTTTACCACCTTTTAAGCTAACTAATCCATAAGGAACATGAACTAACTGATCTTTAGCCCATTCATATCCAAGTAATTCAATCACTTTAAATACCTGAGCAAAATGTAACTTCTGTTCCTGACCTGTTACATAGATACATTTATCAAAATGGTAGGTATCTTTACGATACATAACAGCAGCTAAATCACGAGTTGCATAGATAGAGCTACCATCTTTTTTCATAACGATACATGGAGCCATGTCATATTCATCTAAACGAACAATGTAAGCACCTTCAGAAAGTTCTAACATATTTAATGCATTACATTCATCGATCACTCTCTGGGATTTATCTGTATAGAAGCTTTCTCCTGCATAAGAATCAAATTCAATCCCTAACATTTCATAAGTCTTTTTGTATTCAACTAAAGAAATATCTTTAAACCACTGCCAGATAGAAAGTGCTTCTTCATCTCCCTGTTCCATCTTTGTAAACCATGCTCTTGCTTCATCATTTAAAGAATCATCTTTTTCTGCTTCTTCATGGAATTTTACATAGATGTTCATTAATTCAGCAATTCCATTATTTTCAACTGCTTCTTTGCTTCCCCATTTTTTGTAAGCAACAATTAATTTACCAAACTGTGTACCCCAGTCACCAAGATGATTAATACGAACAACGTTGTATCCTAACTTAGTAAAAATCTTGTATAAAGAATTACCAATGATTGTTGTACGTAAATGACCTACATGGAATTTCTTGGCAACGTTTGGAGAAGAATAATCAATACAGATTGTTTTATCTTTTCCACTGAATGGTACACCGGCATTATCAGATAATGCTTTTTCCATAATCTGCTGTGCAAACTGAGCTTTGTTTACAAAAAAGTTTAAGTAAGCACCTTTTACTTCAATAGAAGATAAGAAATCTTGTTCTCCAATAGATTCCTTTAATTCACCTGCGATCATAGCAGGATTCTTACGAAATACCTTTGCTAACTGGAAACATGGGAAAGCAAAATCACCCATTTCCGGCTTTGGAGGAATTTCTAATAACTGACTTACGCGCTCTGCGTCAATTCCTTCAATTTTAGAGGCTAATAACTCTGCAATTTTAGTTTTCATAATTCATTTCCTTTTCTTAAAAATCTAAAAGTATTTATTTCTAATAATAATTTTATCTATTATAATACATTTGTGTTTTATTTACATTTTTGTATATCATTTCTATGTAGCAAATATATAAAACACCTTATAAACTATATTATTTTAATATAATCTGAATTTCAAAGCCTTCACGATTCCATGACTGAAGATAATACTCTTTTGAAAGCATAGCTTCAATTCTCTTTGTAACATTCTTTCCAATCGGAACTCGTGATCTAAAATTCATAGAGATCATTAATTTATCTTTGTCATTCAAAACTCGAACACTCACCTGTGAGAGAAGTAAAGCATCCTTTATATAAGAAAACAGATTTTTCCATGTCGTTAAAAAGCCAAAAGTCATCAAACACTTAGAATTTTGTTCCTGCTTTTCATATAAAAAAGATACATCTTGAAACTGTTTAGTAGTATGTTCTACCAATTCATAAAATGCAGGAAAAAACGGCATCTCATCTGCTTCTTTTTCCTGAAATTCATCAAACTGCATTGATTGCTGTGTAAGATCATGAATAAATCCCTTTAATTGATTCTTCTTCTTCTCTACATCTTTGATTTCTTTCAGACAATTAGATAACTCCTGACCATTTTCACTAAGCTGAAACTGTTCTTGAGAAACTTCATGAATCGAATATTCATTTTTTAAAATCAACGGAGAAAACATCTGTCTTTTAGACTCATCTTCAGTATGAAAATAAAGGTTTTCTTCGTATTTGCGCTGTTTCGACTGTAACTGATATTTTAATTGCATCAATTCATCAAAACGTGACACACATTTCATATATTCATCTGATAAATATTCATATAATGCTTCATTCATAATTATCTAATCGGATTTTTTGTAGGCTGTCCTGCTTTTCTAGGATATTTATTCGGAGTTTCTAAACATTTTCTAATAACAACAAAAGTACGCTCAATATCAGTATCTGGAATCATAATTTTCTTTACTTCTTCCATCTTACCGCCAAGTGTTTTAATGGCATTCTGAGCTTCTTTTATTTCTTCATCACTTGCACCAGCTTTATAAGAAATGAAGTATCCACCTTTTTTTACATAAGGAATACAATATTCTGATAAAGATGCAAGATTGGCAACAGCACGAGAAACACATAAATCATAGCATTCACGAAGCTTCCCTTTTTTTGCATAATCTTCTGCTCTGCCATGAATGGTATTTACATTCGTTAAACCAAGAAGTTCAATTACATCATCTAAAAATAAGATTCTTTTATTCAATGAATCCATTAATGTTACTGATAAATCAGGAAATGCTACCTTAAGTGGAACACCCGGAAAACCTGCTCCAGTACCCATATCCATAACAGAAAGGTTACCAGTTAAATCAAACACCTGATTTAACATAATGCTGTCGATAAAATGTTTATCAACGACTTCATCTTTCTCGGTAATACCGGTAAGATTCATTACTTTATTCTTTTCTACTAGAAATTCAAAGTATTTTTGAAACTGATCAAGCTGAACTTCATCAAGATTGATGCCTAAAGTTAAGGCTTTTTCTTTTAACTTTTCCATTATTTTCTCCTGTACTGTTCAATATAAATAAGTAATACATTCACATCAGAAGGAGAAACACCGGAAATACGAGAAGCCTGTCCAATGGAATGAGGTTTTACCTGACTCAGTTTCTGAATTGCTTCAGTTCTTAAATTCTTAATCTGTGTATAATCAATATCATCTGGAATGCGTTTATTTTCAAGTTTCTTGAAATGATCCACCTGTTTCATCTGACGAGAGATATATCCATCATATTTGATATTAATATTAACCTGTTCAACGACATCAACAGGAAGTTCTGGTCGTTCAGGATCAATCGGTGCTAAAACTTCATGAGAAAGCTCAGGTCTACGAATAAGTTCTTCTAAAGTTACTGCAGTCTTTAAAGTAGTGCTGCCAAGACTTTCTAATAATTCCTGTACTAAAGCATTACCACCAATATGAATACCTTTAACACGCTCAATTTCTTCAGTAATCTGTTTTTCTTTTAATAATAATCCCTGATATCGTTCTTCATCAATCAGTCCAACTTCATAACCAATCGGTGTCAGACGTAAATCTGCATTATCCTGACGAAGTAACAGTCGATATTCTGCTCTTGATGTCATCATACGATAAGGTTCGTGGGTTTCTTTTGTTACTAAATCATCAATTAAAACCCCAATATAGGCTTCGGAACGTTTTAAAATAATAGGTTCTTTGCCCTGTAATTTTCTGCAGGCATTAATACCAGCAATGAGTCCCTGACAAGCTGCTTCTTCATATCCGGAGCTGCCATTAAACTGACCACCGGAAAATAATCCCTCCACATTTTTAAATTCCAGAGAGGATTTTAACTGCATTGGATTGATACAGTCATATTCGATTGCATATGCATTACGAACAATCACTGCATTTTCAAGTCCTTTTACAGAACGATACATCGCATACTGTACATCTTCAGGAAGAGAAGAACTCATACCGCCGATATACATTTCATTCGTATATTCTCCTTCCGGCTCAATAAATACCTGATGGCGGTTACGATCCGCAAATTTTACTACCTTATCTTCAATGGATGGGCAGTATCTTGGACCGGTACCTTCAATTGCTCCGGAAAATAATGGGGAGCGGTGCAAATTTTCTTTAATAATTTTATGAGTTTCCTCATTTGTATAAGTAAGCCAACAGGAAATCTGTGGTCTTTTAATATCTTCTTCTTTGTTGGTAAAACTAAATGGAACAATCTTTTCATCCCCAAACTGTTCTACCATCGCATCAAAATCAATGCTGTTTTTATCAATTCGTGCAGGTGTTCCTGTCTTAAAGCGATACATCTCAACACCTAAATTCTTTAAAGAATCGGTCAGATGATTAGCCGCCTGAAGACCATTTGGACCAGTTGCATTGCTTACATCACCATAAATACATCTTGCACGAAGATAAGTTCCTGTTGCTAAAACAACAGCCTTTGCATGATAAATTGCTCCGGAAAATGTCTTAACTCCAGTAATTTTTCCATCTTCTGCAAGTAGTTCTGTAATCTCAGCCTGACGAAGAGTCAAATGCTCCTGTGCTTCCATGGTCATTCGCATATGACGGGAATACTCTGCTTTGTCTGCCTGTGCTCTTAAAGAATGCACGGCAGGTCCTTTTGATTTATTTAACATCTTGGACTGGATATAGGTTTTATCAATATTTTTACCCATCTCACCGCCAAGTGCATCTAATTCTTTTACTAAATGTCCTTTGGAGCTTCCTCCAACGTTCGGATTACATGGCATTAATGCCACACTGTCCATACTTACGGTAAAGCATATTGTCTCAAAGCCAAGTCTTGCACATGCAAGAGCAGCTTCACAGCCTGCATGTCCGGCACCAACAACAACAATATCATAGGATTCTTCTAAATATGCCATGCTTTTTTCCTCCTCTATTATTTACCCATACAGAATTCAGCAAAAATCTTATTCACAAGATCTTCACCTACGGACGCACCGATAATATATCCCAGCTCTTCGTATGCATTCATCAAATCAATGGAATAAAAATCTTCCGGCATGCCCATCTCTATACTTCCTTCTACCTGATTTAAGCTTTCTAATGCGTTCATCAAAGCAGATTTATGTCTCATATTTGTAATATAAATTTCATCATTAAAGGATAACTCTCCTTCAAAGAACATATCCTTTAAAATATCATAAAATGCAAGAATACCTTCCTGTGTTTTTGCAGAAATTTCAATGATATTCTTATCTAAACGAGAAGAAAGTTCACTTACATCTACTTTCTTTTCTAAATCGGATTTATTAAGAAGTACAATTGCCTTCTTGTCCTTGATCATTTCTATAATAATACTGTCATTATAATCTAATTCCCTTGAGATATCCACAACATAAAGAACTAAATCCGCAGATTCCATGCTCTTTTTCGCCTTATCCACACCGATTTTTTCAATCACATCATCGGTATCTCGGATTCCTGCAGTATCAATAATATTAAGTGGAATCCCCTGAATATTGATGGATTCTTCTAAGGTGTCTCTTGTTGTTCCTGCAATATCAGTAACAATGGCACGGTCTTCTCCAACTAAAATATTCAATAGAGAAGATTTACCGGCATTTGGTTTCCCAATAATGACAGTCTTGATTCCTTCTTTTAAAATCTTTCCATTATCTGCTGTGGAGAGCAATTTATGAATATCATTTCTCGTTTCATTCACAGTAATAAGAAGTCTGTCTTCTCCATAAGAATCACCTAAATCCATATGTTCCGGATCATCAAGAGCTGATTCGATTTCAGCAAGATGGTAAAGAATTTTTTCTCTGATTTCTTCGATTTTATTTTTTAACGCTCCAGATAACTGCTTCATGGAGCTTTCTAAAGCAAATTCATTCTTTGAATGGATGACATCCATAACAGCTTCCGCCTGAGAAAGGTCAATTCTTCCATTCAAAAATGCTCTTTTTGTAAATTCACCTGGTTGAGCCGGTCTTGCACCTGCTTTAATTACGGTTTCTAAAACTTTCTTTGTCACAGCTACCCCGCCATGACATTGTAATTCTACAACATCTTCTGCTGTATAAGTATGTGGAGCTTTCATGACCAGACAGATACATTCATCAATTTTCTTATCTCCATCATAAATAAATCCATAATGAGCAGAGTAAGATAAAACCTCATCCATATTCTTATTTCCTGCCGGTTTAAAGCACTTATTTCTAATAGCAAATGCTTCGTCTCCACTAATTCTGATTATACCAATTCCTCCATCTGCCATAGCAGTAGAAATGGCTGCAATTGTCTGATTCTGATACATAAATAAACTCCTAATATATCAAAAAGAGGTTGCCCTTAATAAGGCAACCCCTCTGAATTACTTTTTGAGCATGATTACTACTTTTCTGTAAGGATCTTCGCCTTCACTCTTTGTACATACGTAACGATCATTCTGTAATGCAGAATGGATAATTCTTCTTTCGTATGGATTCATTGGTTCTAAAGATACAGGTCTTCTAGTACGTTTTACCTTATATGCGATGTTCTTTGCAAGATTTTCTAATGTTTTCTTACGTCTTTCGCGGTAATTTTCCGTATCTAACTGAACTTTAACATAATTATCACTGTTCTTATTTACAAATAAGCTGATTAAATACTGAAGAGAATCAAGTGTCTGACCTCTCTTACCGATTAAGATACCCATATCTGGACCAGATAATTCAATGTCCATAAAATGTTTTTCTTCATCATATTTGATATCAACTTTAGTTTCCACGCCCATTGCATCGAATAATTCTTTTAAGTAATCATTCGTCATATCGAATAATGATTCTTTGATGATTACTTCGATGACTGCTGGTTTTACATTGAAGATACCTAAGAAACCTTTGTTACCTTCTTCTATAATTTCATACTGAAGATCACTGCTTGGGATACCAAGTTCCATAGCTGCATTCATTACAGCCATTTCAGCAGTCTTACCTTCAAATCTAAGTTTTTCAACCATTATTTGCCTCCCTGATTGTCTTCAAAATTCTTCATAATATTTGCTTTGGAAGCAATGGAACCGCCTTTTTTACCAGAATTTGTATTATTCAAATTCTTAGTATTCATACTAGCTGCTTTACTAACCTTAGAATTTGTCTGTTTCTGACCATCTGCCTGCATTGCTTCTGCTGCGGATGGGTCCATCATTCTTTCCATAAAAGATGGCTTGTTGCCTTTTTTTGCTTTTTTCTTAGCATATTTTTCGCGCTGCTTTTCAATAATCTTATCCATATCAGCATGATCATAATAAGCTGTTAAAATAAGCTGCTGAATTAACTGGAATAAAGAAGAAGCAGACCAGTAAATACCAATCGCTACCGGTAAAGTAATACACATGAAGAAAGAAACTAATGGCATAGTCATCATCATGGAATTCATGGATTCAGCACCTTCTACCTGTGGCTGAGTAGCCATAGAAATCTTAGTAGAAATGAACTGAGAACCTGCAGCAATAATTGGAATGATTAAGCAAACAGATAATTTAAAACCTGGAGCCTGTGTGATGTTAATACCTGCAAAGAAATCATTCATATGAATTAATTTATCTGCATTAGCAGTAACAACATCAGCAGCACCTGGTAATTTCTTTGCAATCATATCCCATGCTTCATTTGGCATATGGGAAAGATAAGATACTACCTGATCTACTGTAGGTTTTGCATCAAGTGAATAACGAGAAGTTAATTTCACGGATTTTGCTACAGCAGTTAAGGATTTTACATATCCTTTTTCATTCATAACTGCATTCGCTACTGGTAAATATGCTTTATATACATTAGGGATGTAGGATGGGATATCCATAACTACACGGTATAAAGCAAATAAAATTGGCATCTGTACTAATAATGGGAGACAGCCACCTGTAGGGGAAAATCCATATTTCGCATAAACTTCCTGTGTTTCTTTGTTCTGCTTGATCATGGACTGCTGATCTCTTTTATTACGGTACTTTTTCTGAATTTTACTGATTTCCGGCTGCATAATCTGATTAATTTTCGCATTACGCTGCTGGCCGATGGATAATGGGAACAGAATAATTTTGGTAATAAGCGTAAATAAGATAATACTAATACCGATATTCTGAATACCAACTGCACATAAAATATTATAAACTGCTTCAATAATATAGCCTAATACTTTTGCGATTGGTCCAAGAATACCGCCTGTTGCTAATAACATAAGCGTCCTTTACCTTTCTTATAAAACTTAAGGAACCGGATCATAACCACCTGCGGAAAAAGGATTACATCTTAAGATTCTCCAGGCAGCAAGCAAGCCACCTTTAATTGGACCATATTTTTCAATGGCCTCTACAGCGTATTGTGAACAGGTTGGTCTGTATTTACAGCTCCCAACACCTTTTAATGGTGATAGATATTTCTGATAAAATTTAATACATGTAATCATGAATTTCTTTATCATTGTTTTCACTTCTTTACTATTCTGTGGAGTCCAGCTAAATGAAAAAATGATTTCTTCAAATCTTCATAGCCCATTTCCCTGGCTCCGATTCTGGCAATAACAACAATGTCATAATTCTGCTCTAATTCCTGGCAGTTCAGGCGATATACTTCACGAATGACTCGTGTCAATCTATGTCTAACCACGCTATTGCCTACTTTTTTACTAACTGATATTCCTAATCGGTTTTTCCCCAGTTCATTCTTTCTAATATACATGACAAGCTGTCTGTTGCCTTTTGACTTGCCCTGCTGATAAACCAAAGAAAAATCTCCTGTTTTTAAAGATTCATACTGTTTCATCTTTCTTACCTTCCATTCTAACCTTCTATAAGCAGAAGTAGAAATAAGCAAAAAGAAACACATGCCTTTTGTAGAATTTCAAAAATAAATAATAAAGTCAGAAAAAGGCCACATAAGATGTGACCTCTAACTTATGCTGATAATTTATTTCTTCCTTTAGCTCTTCTTCTTGCTAATACTTTTCTACCGTTAGCAGTGCTCATTCTTTTTCTAAAACCATGAACTTTAGATCTCTGTCTCTTTTTTGGCTGAAATGTCATTTTCATAATTCAGGCACCTCCTTATATTTTAAATTCATTAATCCTTTTTAATGTCACAAAACACCGTTTCTATTATAAATACAAAAAAGCTATACGTCAAGTAAAAAAACACGATTTTTTGGCTTAGCTGCAACGTTTGTTGATACTTTACCAAATCCACATCTATCAACAGCATATTTTGTGGTTATCCATATACTTATCCACAATTTGTGGGTAACATGTGGAAATGTTATGTAAATAGAGTGATTAATTCATTCATTTCATGTGTTTTTCGCATGTTTTTCATACTTTTTACTATGTGAATAATTGGATAACTTTATCCACATGCCTTTTTATAAAAACGAGTTTCTTCTTATTATATAGTATTCACTAATCCACAGACTTATCAACATTATCCACATTTTCTTTATTCACACGAAAACTAACACTATTACCTTTTTCCACGCCCTTGAAATTCATTTCTATTTAAGATAATATATAAGAGTATAACTATGTTTAGAAAGGACAGACTGATTTTATGGAAGAACAAATTAGAGCGATTTGGAATCAGGTAATCGCACAATTAATTCAAAAATATGATATCACTGAAGCTGCGGCCAATACCTGGATTCGCCCACTTGAAGTATATAAAGTTTCTGACGGTAAAATTATCTTTTTATTAGATGAAAAATACGATCAGCGAGGAGTAGATTACATCAAGCATCGCTTTTATGATTTTTCTATTAAACTTGCTATCCTTGACATTACCGGATCTGAATATGATATCGACATTATGTTATCCAACGAAGTAGACAAAACAGCTGCTGTGAAAGCAGCCTCTTCTTCTACTATTAATTATAAGAAGAGACTTATGGAAGCAAACTTAAATGAACGATATACATTTGATACCTTTGTCGTTGGAAAAAATAACGAACTTGCTCAGGCTGCAAGTATTGCAGTTGCTGAATCTCCGGGAGATGCTTACAATCCATTATTCTTATATGGTGGTGCCGGACTTGGAAAAACCCATCTTATGCACTCCATCGCACATTCGATTGTAATGCACAAACCGAATATGAAAGTTCTCTATGTTACCAGCGAACGTTTTACGAACGAGCTGATCGACTGTTTACGTAAAGGTAACACAGATGATTTCCGTAAAAAATATCGTAATATCGATGTATTCTTAATCGACGATATCCAGTTCATCATTGGTAAAGAAAGTACACAGGAAGAATTCTTCCACACCTTCAATGCTTTATATGAAGAACATAAACAGATTATTATTTCCTCTGATAAACCTCCAAAAGATATGCAGATTTTAGATGAACGTTTCCGTTCTCGTTTCGAATGGGGCTTAATTGCTGATATTCAGCCACCTGATTACGAAACACGTATGGCAATTCTTAATAAGAGAGCTGAGTTAGATGGAATCACTATTGATTATGACATCATGGCGTATGTTGCCAACAATGTAAAATCAAACATCCGTGAATTAGAAGGCGCATTAAATAAAATCTGTGTTTATTCTAAATTAAAGAGAAAACCAATTGATTTAGAACTTGCGCAGGAAGCCTTAAAAGATTTAATTGTTCCAGAAGGAGAACGAGAAATCACTCTTGATCTGATCATTGATACTGTATGTGAACACTTTGATATTTCTCTTGCTGACATTCAGTCCAAGAAGAAAAGTCAGGAAATCGCTTATCCTAGACAGATTGCGATGTACTTATGCAAGAAACATACAGATAAATCTTTAAAGAGCATTGCTTCTATGCTTGGTAAGCGTGATCATTCTACTGTTATCCATGGATGTTCTAAAATTGAAGCTGATTTACAGGATAATCCGAACTTACAAAATACAATCGATATCCTGACAAAGAAGATCAATCCAAAATAATCCACATAATGATGTTAAATAGATGTTGATTTTATCGTGTATAAAATGTGGATAAACAACCGGGAATTTAGCGATGTGTATAACCAACACGTTATCCCATCGTAAATCTATATTTTCCCCACACTTATACACACCACTTAAAGCCTGTGGTTAAAGCATTTTCCGGGCTTTTCCACAAATCAACATCCCCTACTACGTATACTACTGAATTAAATCTATTTTTATTTATATATTTTGTCAAAACCGGCTGAAAGGAGTTTTCCACATCATGAAAATTGTGTGTACCAAATCATCTTTACTCCAGGGAGTGAATGTTGCATTAAAAGCTGTATCCACAAAAACCACATTACCAATCCTTGAATGCTTATTTTTAGAAGCAAAGAAAGGAATCATCACTTTAACTGCCAACGATATGGAGCTTGGTATTGAAACAACCATCGAAGGTAATATTCAGGAAGATGGTCAGATTGCTCTTAATGCAAAGCTTTTTTCTGAAATCGTAAGAAAATTACCAGATAGCGATATCATTATCGAAACCAATAAAAAACATCAGGCAGTAATCAGCTGTGAAAAATCTAAATTTACAATCTCTGGACAGTCAGGTGACGATTTCCCTGCTATTCCACAGATTGAAAAAGATAAATCCATTACAATTTCTCAGTTTATGTTAAAAGAAGTCATTCGCCAGACAATCTTCTCTATTGCTGACAATGAAAATAACATGTTAATGACTGGTGAATTATTTGAAATTGCAGATAATAAATTAAAAGTGGTATCTCTTGATGGCCACCGCATCTCTATTCGTAACATCGAATTAAAAGAAAGCTACGACAACATGAAAGTGGTTGTACCAGGTAAGACACTTTCTGACTTAAGCAAAATTTTAAATGGTGGTACAGAAGACGATGTGAATATTTACTTTACTAATAAGCACATCTTATTTGAATTTGACCAGACGATTGTAGTATCCCGTCTGATTGAAGGAGAATATTTTAATATCAATCAGATGCTTTCTAGTGATTATGGTACAAAGATCAAAATCAACAAGAAAGAATTTTTAAGCTGTATTGAACGTGCTTCTCTTCTGATTCGTGAAAGTGATAAAAAACCGATTGTAATCAAAATTGAAGATGACACGATGCAGCTTTCTATCCAATCCTTCATTGGTTCCATGAAAGAAGAAATTTTCATCAACAAAGAAGGGAAAGATTTATTAATCGGTTTCAATCCAAAATTCTTAATGGATGCTCTTCGTGTAATTGACGATGAAACTGTTGATATTTATCTGGTAAATCCAAAAGCGCCATGCTTCATCAAAGACCCGGCACAGTCTTATGTTTATTTGATTCTTCCGGTTAACTTTAATGCAGCGAATATTTAAAAACCCTGTGAAATCTGGGAGAAAGGAATAAATCCAAGCAAGATCTAAGATCATTGGATGATACGTAAGTTATGGAATTAATTAAATTAAGAGATGAATATATCAAATTAGGACAGGCTTTAAAAGCTGCAGGATTAGTTGAATCCGGAATTGAAGCGAAAGAAGTAATCCAGCAGGGACTTGTTATGGTCGATGGCGAAATTGAAACTCGCCGTGGCAAGAAATTATATGATGGAGCAGTTGTTCAGTTTGATAATATGACAATCAAAATTGAAAAATAGAGATTTATGTTTGTAAAATCATTGGAACTTAAAAATTACAGAAATTATGAGGAGATGGAAGTCAGATTCTCTGAGGGGAGCAATCTCTTTTATGGTGATAACGCTCAGGGAAAGACAAATATTTTAGAATCCATCTATTTAAGCGGAACAAGTAAATCCCATCGTGGCGGTAAGGATAAAGATTTGATTCGATTTGGACAGGAGGAGGCACATATCAGACTCTTTCTTGAAAAAAAAGAAGTGGAACACCGCATCGATCTCCACTTAAAAAAACACAAAGCGAAAGGGATCGCCATTGACGGAATGCCGATTCGTCGTTCGAGTGATCTGCTCGGAATGCTGAACCTGATCTTTTTCTCACCGGAAGACCTTGCAATCATTAAGAATGGACCGGCGGAACGAAGAAGATTTCTTGATATGGAGCTTTGTCAGCTGCATCAGATCTATACCAGTGATTTGACAAATTATAATAAAATTTTAAAACAGCGTAATCAGCTGCTTTTACAGATCGGCTTTCAGGAATCCTTGATTGATACATTAGATATCTGGGATTCACAGCTAGTAAATTATGGAAGTGCGATCATAAAGATGAGAGAAGCATTTGTTGTGGAACTCAATGAAATCATACAAAATATTCATGAAAAACTGACTGGGGGAAGGGAACAAATAGAGGTTACCTATGAAAAATCCTGTCAGGAAGATGAATTTTTAGAAAAATTACAAAATAGAAGAGCCCAGGACTTAAGACTTAAGAATACGGGAATCGGACCACATAGGGATGATATCCGTTTTATGATCAATGGAATTGATGTGAGAACTTATGGATCACAAGGACAGCAGCGTACAGCAGCTCTTTCTTTAAAGTTAGCAGAGATTGAGCTTGTGAAAAGACGTATTGGAGAGACACCGGTTCTTCTACTTGATGATGTATTATCAGAGCTTGACAGCAACCGAAAGGGATATTTGCTTGAAAGCATTAAAAATATACAGACTTTTATCACCTGTACGGGACTTGAGGAATTTGTCAATTCCCAGCTTGTACTCGATAAAAGATTTTATGTTGAGAATGGGAAAATAACAGAACAGACACAGGAGGCTAAAGATCATGAGTAACGAACAGAATAAAGCACCAGAATATGGAGCGGATCAGATTCAGATTCTAGAAGGATTAGAGGCCGTTCGTAAAAGACCAGGGATGTACATCGGAAGCACTTCTGAAAAAGGGCTTCACCATCTGGTTTATGAAATCGTGGATAATGCAGTTGATGAAGCATTAGCCGGATATTGCAATACCATTGAGGTGACCATTAATAAAGATGACTCCGTTACGGTAAAAGATAATGGTCGAGGCATTCCTGTAGGAATTAATAAAAAAACAGGTACTTCTTCTGTTGAGGTTGTATTTACGATTCTTCATGCCGGCGGTAAGTTTGGTGGTGGAGGATACAAAGTATCCGGTGGTCTTCACGGCGTAGGTTCTTCTGTTGTTAACGCATTATCTGAATGGTTAGTGGTTGAAGTTCACAAAGAAGGATTCATCCATAAACAAAGATATGAACGTGGAAAAGTATGTTATCCATTAGAAATCGTTGGAAAGACAGAACATACGGGAACGATTGTAACATTTAAACCGGATGCAGAAGTATTTGAAACAACGATTTTTGATTATAATACTTTAAAAGTACGTCTTCGTGAAACTGCGTTTTTAACAGCCGGACTTCGTATTATCTTGACAGATGAACGAGGAGAAAAACCGGTAACTAATAATTTCCACTATGAAGGCGGAATCAGAGAATTTGTTGAATACCTCAACAAAAACAAACAGCCATATTATGAACAGGTTATCTACTGTGAAGGTATGAAGAATAATGTTCAGGTAGAGGTTGCATTCCAGCATAATGATGCATACAACGAAAACATTTACAGTTTCGTTAATAATATTATTACTCCTGAAGGAGGAACGCATCTTGCAGGTTTTAAGAATGCTTTAACAAAAACATTTAATGACTATGCAAGGGGCAAAAAGTTATTAAGAGACAACGAACCAAATCTTTCCGGTGAAGATATCCGAGAGGGGCTCGTTGGTATTATCAGTATTAAGATTTCCGAACCACAGTTTGAAGGGCAGACAAAACAGAAATTAGGTAACAG
>JAZUED010000002.1:0-5602 GCA_045640005.1 Candidatus Fimousia sp. | reverse complement strand
GAATGGAATGGAAAACTGACAACACAGTCCAAATGTGAAGTAAAATCCAAGGAAGACCTTGCTCTTGCTTACACACCTGGTGTTGCAGAACCATGTAAAGTAATCGCAAAAGACCCTGAAGCAGTTTACACATACACAATCAAATCCAACACTGTTGCTGTTATTTCCGACGGTAGTGCCGTTCTTGGACTTGGTAACATCGGTGCCAAAGCTGCTATGCCTGTTATGGAAGGCAAATGTGTACTTTTCAAAGAATTTGGTGGTGTGAATGCATTTCCAATCTGTTTAGACACTCAGGATACCGAAGAAATCATCCAGACAGTAAAAAATATCGCACCAGCATTTGGCGGAATCAACTTAGAAGATATTTCCGCACCTCGCTGTATCGAAATCGAAAATCGTTTAAAAGAAGAATTAGATATTCCTGTATTCCACGATGACCAGCATGGTACAGCAATCGTTGTATTAGCAGGTATCATCAATGGTTTACGTGTTGTTAAAAAAGACAAAGAAAATGTAAAGGTTGTCATCAACGGCTGTGGTTCTGCCGGTATGGCGATTGGCCGCCTCTTACTTCGTTACGGATTTAAAGATGTAACTATGTGCGATATCAACGGTATCGTATGTGAAGGTGATGAAAATCTTAACTGGGCACAGGCTGACATCGCAAAACTTACAAACTTACGTCATGCAACAGGTACTTTAGCAGATGCTTTAGTTGGTGCTGATGTATTTGTCGGTGTTTCCGCACCTGGCATTGTATCTCAGGATATGGTTCGTTCTATGGCAGATGATTCTATCCTCTTTGCTATGGCAAACCCAGTACCTGAAATCATGCCTGACCTTGCTCGTGAAGCTGGTGCAAGAGTCGTTGGTACAGGACGTTCTGACTTCCCTAACCAGGTAAACAACGTAGAAGTATTTCCTGGAATCTTTAAGGGTGCTTTAGAAGGTCGTGCAACTGCAATCACAGAAGAGATGAAGTTAGCTGCTGCAACTGCAATCGCATCTTTAATCACTGATGAAGAATTAAGCGATGTAAATATCTTACCTGCACCATTTGATCCACGTCTTGCAGACACAGTATCCAAGGCAGTAAGAGACTTAATCTAGTATTATGGATGTAAAAGACTGGCACGGAAAACGATATTATTCCTTTGATAGCTATATCAAGCATACATTTGGAGCAAAATTATATAAAGTTTCTCTGGACGCAGGCTGCACCTGTCCGACCAGAGATGGCACAAAGGGTTATGGAGGCTGCACCTTTTGCAGTGCTGCCGGCTCCGGCGATTTCGCCTCCGCCGCACACAAATCCATCGCCGAACAGATTGAAGATGGCATTGCCTTACTGAAAAACAAATTAAAGGATAAGGCAGAAACGACTAGGTATATTGCTTATTTTCAGGCATTCACCAGTACCTACGGAGATGTAAATCGTCTCCGTAGTCTGTTTGTAGAGGCTGCCAGCCACGAACGAATCGCTGCCATTTCGATTGGCACAAGACCAGACTGCCTTCCACCGGAAATTTTAGATCTTTTATCTGAGATTAATAAGATCAAGCCGTTATTTATCGAACTAGGCTTACAGACCATCCACGAAAGTAGCGCACGCTCTTTTCATCGTGGATACGAGATGGAAACATTTGACCAGGCAGTGCAGGAATTAGCCGCACGAAGTATCCCGGTCGTTGTTCATCTCATCTTGGGACTTCCGGGGGAAACAAAAGAAGACATGCTTGCTTCGGTAAAGTATATGAACACGCTTCCAATCCACGGAGTAAAGCTTTCCATGCTTCATATTCTTTCTGATACAGCTATGGGACAGGAATATCTTCAAAATCCATTTCACGTATTCGAATTTGAAGAATATGTCGATTTTCTCATCACCTGTCTCGAACATCTGCGAGAAGATATCGTAGTTCACCGAATCACAGGTGACGGACCAAAGGATCTTCTCATCGCGCCTTTATGGAGCGGCAACAAGCGACTGGTGCTTAATACCATCGCTCACGAAATGAAACAAAGACACACCTATCAAGGAGTGAAATATATATGACACAGGATACCAATTTACTATACAAGTTAATCGTTCTTTTTATGTTAAATCAGGTGGAATTTCCGCTGACCAACTCTCAAATCGTTGAATATGTCATCGACCGTGGCTACACGAACTATTTTACGCTACAGTCTGTCATCAATGATCTGGTAGAAGCAGAGATGATCTATGTGGAAAATGTAAGGAATTCTTCCCTTTACCACATTCAGTCTGCCGGCCGCGAAGCAATTGAGATGTTCGGCGACCGTATGTCAAGCGCCATCAAAGAAGATATTCTGAACTATTTTGAAGAGAATCGTTTTGAGCTTCGAAATGAAGTGGAAATCACCGCAGAATACTATAACAACAAAAAAGATGATTATTACATCCATGGTGTCATCAAAGAAAAGGGTAATATTTTATTAGAACTTACGTTAAATGTAGGCAATAAAGATGATGCCGTAAGAATCTGTGACCACTGGAACGAGAACAGTTCCGATGTATACGGAATGCTGGTAGAAAAGCTGATTTTGGGATAAATTACAAAAGGTGCAGGAATTAAATTCCTGCACCTTATTTATTCTTCTACTTCTTCGATATTTGCAAGCACATCATCGATGAAATCATAGATTTCTTCTCTTCCCTGTTTTGTTAATGCGCTGTATGGGAAGATTGGAGTATCTCCACGAAGCTTCATCTTTGTACGGATCACATTCAAGTGTTTCTGTACCTGACTTCTCTTTAATTTATCAAGCTTTGTTGCGATAATAACCGGATAGTAACCATTTGCAATGATCCATTCATACATCTGACGGTCATTTGCAGATGGGTCATGACGAATATCAATTAAAAGGAATACTAAAACGAGAGTTTCGGATTCATGAAGGTAGTTTTCAATCATCTTACCCCATTTTTTCTTTGTATCCTCATTGACCTTTGCATAACCATACCCTGGAAGGTCAACAAAGTAAAGCTCGTCATTGATATTATAATAGTTGATGGTCTGGGTTTTACCAGGCTGTGCGGAAGTACGGGCAAGCGCCTTACGATTCATAAGACCGTTGATCAAAGAAGATTTACCAACATTGGATTTACCGGCAAATGCGATTTCCGGAAGCTCATTCTTTGGAAGTGTGCTTGTAATTCCACACACAGTTTCAAGATTTACGGTTTTGATAATCATAAAATCGCTCCTTTCAATACTTCTTTCACATGTTTTACATAAGTAATCTTAAGTCCATCTGTGATTTCTTCACTGATTTCCTTTACATTCTTCTTGTTAGAAGCTGGGACAAATACTTCTTTTACGCCTACATTCTTCGCTGCAAGCAGTTTTTCCTTTAATCCACCGATTGCAAGAACATTCCCTCTTAAAGTAACCTCACCAGTCATGGCAATGTCGCCACGAACCTTTACATTCTTAATCGCAGAGAAAAGCGCTGTTGTCATCGTTACCCCTGCAGATGGGCCATCCTTTGGAACGGCGCCTTCCGGCACATGGATATGAATGTCATGAGTTTCGAAAAAGTCTGCCGGGATGTCACTTTCTTCAGAGATGGAACGCACATAGCTAAGCGCGATCTGTGCAGATTCCTTCATAACATCGCCAAGAGATCCTGTAAGAATCATCTTGCCCTTTCCTGGCATCACTCCAACTTCAATCAAAAGTGTATCTCCGCCAACCGAAGTCCATGCAAGGCCTCGAACCACGCCTACCTGAGATTCTAAATAATCATCACTCTGGTCATGCATCGGCACACCCATCATATCACGCACACGTTTTGGTGTGATTGTAATTGACTTTTTGTCTTTTTCTAAGATGATACGAGCAGATTTTCGGCAAATGTCTCCGATTTTGTGTTCAAGAGAACGCACACCTGCTTCTCTTGTATAATGTTTGATCAGCTCTTCGATTGCTTCTTTTCTGAATTTCACCTGTTTTCCAGTCAAGCCATTAGCTTTTAACTGTTTTTCCACCAGATATTTCTTTGCAATATGGAACTTTTCATTCTCGGTGTAACTAGAAACCTCGATCACTTCCATACGGTCAAAGAGAGGTTTTGGAATCATGGACGCATCATTTGCCGTGCAGATAAAGAGTACTTCGCTTAAGTCGATTGGCACTTCCATATAGTGATCTCGGAAGGCAAAGTTCTGCTCACCATCTAATACTTCAAGTAAAGCGGAAGCAGTATCCCCACGCTGGTCTTTCCCTGTTTTATCAATTTCATCAAATAAAATCAGTGGATTAGCAACGCCTGCCTTTTTGATTGCTTCTGTGATTCGTCCAGGCATGGCACCGATATATGTTTTTCTGTGTCCACGAATTTCTGCTTCATCACGAACACCACCTAAGGAAATACGCACATATTCCTTATCAAGGGCACGCGCGATAGAACGGCCGATGGATGTTTTACCGGTTCCCGGAGGTCCAACTAAACAGATGATTGGCGCTTCGCCCTTCTTAGTAAGTACGCGAACGGCCAAAAATTCCATAATTCGTTCTTTGATTTTATCTAAACCAAAATGGTCTTCTTCTAAGATGTCAAATGCTTTCTTCATGTCCTGGTTTTCTGGTTTTGTATGATTCCAAGGCATCGCAAGCATTGTTTCAATATAATTTCTTAAGATTCCACTATCTCCTGCCATGGCTGGCATAGATTTGAATCGCTTGATTTCTTTGAATAATTTTTCTTTGATTTCATCGGATGCATCTAATTCTTCTGTTTTCTTTAAGAAAATGTCTGCATCCTCTTCGATATTGGTTTCCCCTAATTCTTCACGAATGATATTCATCTGTTCGCGAAGCATATAATCTCTCTGATTTTTATCCACTGCTGCCTTCACACGTGCCTGAATATCAGAAAGAACCTTGCTAATCTCTGTCTCTTCTGCAAGAAGAACGAGAAGCTTCTTCGCACGTTCTTTCAAATCATCCATTTCAAGAAGTGCCTGCTTTTTCTCAATGGCAAATGGTGTGTGAGTCGCAATTTCATATACTAATGGCTCTACTTTCTGCATATGCATCGCTTTCATAAGAAAATCCTGACTTAATTTCGGATTCTTCGCCGCATAATCAGAAAGAGAGGTATGAAGAGACGCAAGATAAGCTGCTTCTTCAAATTCTACAAAATCTGCAACAGTTTCTAATACTTCCACCTCCACACGGAAGGATGGATCTGTTTCACAATATTCAAGAATTTTTGCACGGTCTTTAATTTCCACATACACACGTGCAACGTTCTTTGGAAGTTTGACAATCTGCTTGATATCGGCAATCACACCAACATCATATAAGTCTTCTTCCTGAGGTTCATCGATACTAGGATCAATCTGATTACACAAGAAGATGGTCTGATTATTCTGCATTGCTTCCTGCACTGCAGCTGCAGACATTTCTCGTGCCACATCAAAATGCACCGTTGTTCCCGGATAGATTACGATGCCTCTGAGGGCAACCATTGGTAATACCTGTGTCATAGTTTCTCCTTATTTCTATAATAAATGAGTGTGCCTGGCACACCTCGTTCCCGATTCAAGATACGCATATAATCAAATACTTCC
>JAZUED010000001.1:0-3089 GCA_045640005.1 Candidatus Fimousia sp. | reverse complement strand
CAAATATCACATCGCCTTCGCCCTGAAGAAATTTTCTAAGATGTAATTCTTTCATAAGATCATATTGATCCGGCATTCTGCCGCTTCCAAAAATCAAAACATCATAGGATGCAAATCGTTCAAAATCAAAATCATCTTTGTATCTGGCATCTAACATATCAAAGCATTCCACTTCAAAACCAGAACGCTTAAATGCTTCACGGTAAAAAATCAATGTCATGTCATTTTCTTCAAATTTATAAGGATCACAGCTCATAAACAGACATCTAGAAGGCTGTTTCCAGTATTTTAAAAGCATTCCTCGAAATCCATTTGTTTCTGTAATCACGCCAATCATTGGATTTGGCCATGGAGTATCTGTAATCACTCCAGTTAAAAATGTTACCATAATTATATTACCTCTAAATTATATATTTCAAAGCTATATGATAACACAAAAAGGTGTCGAAAGTAAACTTTCGACACCTTAACAAATACAATATATAAATTATTCTCCGAAACCTTCGGCAACTTTTTTAAGCATTTCACGGATTGGAAGCTGATATGGACATCTTGGTTCACATGCTCCACATTCAATACAAGCGGATGCTTTTACTGGTAATGTAGAATAGCGGTCTCTAGCCCATGCTTCTAAATCATATCTTTCTAAATATCCTGCAAATAAGAATGCACTTGGAATATTAATTCCTACCGTACATGGTGCACAGTAGTTACATCTACGACAGAAATTGCTTCCTAACTGATCACGAACTGCCTGGATTTTTGTCTGTTCTTCTTCTGTAAGTGGAGAAGCATCATTGCAAGCTGCAATGTTTTCATCTACTTCTTCGATATCAGCCATACCTGGAATAACTACATCGACATAAGGATTTGCACAGATGTAACGAAGTGCTAAAGTAGCATCTTCAATTGCTCCACCTGCAAGTGGTTTCATATCAATAAAACCAATATTTTTCTCAGCACATTTTTTGATAAGTTCGTCAGCCTGCTGTTCTACTAAGTTATATGGGAACATAATAGTTTCCACCCAGTCAAATTCGAGTGCACGTTCAAATAATTCTACAGAGTGAAGAGTAATTCCGATATGCCCGATTTTACCTGCTTCTTTTGCTTCCATTAAAGCTTCTAAAGCACCACCTTCTGCGATTACCTGATCAACATTGGCAGCATTAGGATTATGAACCTGATAGAGATCAATGTAATCTGTGCGAAGTTTTGCTAAACTATCGTCAATATCCTTAGCCATAGCTTCTTTTGTACGAGCCATACTCTTTGATGCTAAGATAAATTTGTCACGAATTCCCTCTAACGCATAGCCAAGAAATGCTTCACTTACTGTATAAGCTTTCGCTGTATCAATATAATTAATGCCTTCTTCTACTAATCTCTGCATTAAAGTTCTTGTTACTTCTTCATCAACTCGTTGGATTGGAATCCCACCAAAACCCATACGAGAAATCTTTAAGCCTGTTTTTCCTAATACACGATATTCCATTATTATACCTCCAAAATAATTGTTACTTTTATTTTATCAAGTCTCTATTTTGTTGTCCACTTTAATAATTTGCCGTTTTTTAATAGATAATCTATCGTATAACGTAATCCTTTTGGTGGCTGACCACACATCATTTTCATCATGGTTTCTTTTGAGAATGTATCGTAATGGCAGTCATCCTGGTCAAATACACCATTCTGATACCAGTAAGGTTCTGCGTCTTGTTTAAAGCCCCATGCTTTCAAGCCAGCTTTTGTATATTTGCGGAAACCTGTACCAGAGCATTCCCATTTAAAAATATAATGATCATCGAAGAGATAGAATTCACCGAGCTTACTGAATTCTTCATATTCTTTAGGCTTTGCATAGACAACGTAAAAGCCTTTTCCGTCTTCTGATGCATAGAAATCCTTTATATTCTTAAAAGATCTGCTTTTTACTTTTCCATCACGATAGTTGTAGTAATAAATCTTATTGTTGACAATCAGATCTTTCATACCATCTTTATCAAGATCATAGTAAATATATTTTGTTTTCTTTTTGAGTTTTTTAATTTTTGCTTTCAAAAGTTTAGATGCTTTTGCTTTTACCTTCTTATCATCTAAAACAGTTACCTTGATTTTCATAGTATCTTTGTCCTGTTTATAGGTAATGGTAGCGGTACCCTTTTTTAAGCCCTTAACTTTAAGCTTCCATTCATAGTTGACTTTATTCATATCAGTAACTTTGATAATACTCTTGTTGCTGACAGTAAGTTTTTTCATCTGATTCCAATATTCATAGGTCAAAGTATCCCCTTTCATAAGTATCATATTGTAAGTGGTTGTTTTTGCTTTCACATTTGTTGGACAGCATATTATCGCTGCCATCATACAAAAGCACATCATCGCTATCATACATAGTGTTTTAGATCGTTTCATGTTTTTGCTCCTTTCTTATCCTGGATAGATGAATCGTCACAGTTCCATCCAGATTTTCACGTACTTTTTATTCCTTTCGCCTGGAATCATTACCTTATAAAAATTGATACTCTCACGTAAAACCTCTTCATCGGTCAAATGCTTCGTCACTGGATAATACCAGTTTTGATAAGCGGCATCATATATGATTTCTCTGACTTTTGTTTCTCTGACTCCATTTCTGCGGTAAAATTCATTTCTTCGTATTCTTTCGTTAAGTTCGGCCTCATTTACAGCACAATCAATATTTTCGGTTTCGATGATGATCCCATAGATATCATTCATCTGTTCTTTCAAAATCTTAAGGCACTTACTTCCCGTCCCAGAACCACGAAAGTCCCTAGTAACTGCAAAATAATCCAAAAGAAGAAAATGATCTACTTTTACTAAATAAGCATAAGCCATCAGATTCTCATTCTTGTAAAAACCGAGGAACCGGTATTGATCCTCGTTATACATTCGCATCATGCTTTTAAATGGTTTTACTTCTTCCGGTGGAAAATCTTCTATTAATTTTGTTTCATATGTTAATTTCGCCTCTTCGAGCGTCATATCTTTGCAAATCATAATACTACCTCGCAATTCTATTATAGCACTCTGAATATAAATGTGATATGATAAGTCGGATCGTAGCC